>NZ_JBHVEE010000093.1:0-40464 GCF_042802415.1 Streptomyces sp. NPDC057486
GGCCGTGACACACGCTCGGTGTGCCACGGCCCGCGGCTCTGTCTCTCTGCGGTGTCGCGCGGTCAGGCAGACTTCCTGCTGTCCCGCGGGTGCACGGCGATGTTCATGGCTCCGGAGCGCAGAACCGCCAGCCTTTCGGCCAGCACCTCCTCAAGCTCCTCGCGTGTGCGCCGCTCCATGAGCATGTCCCAGTGCGTACGCGCAGGCTTGCCCTTCTTCTCCTCGGGGCCATCCCCGTCCACCAGGAGTGCCATGGCGCCGCACGCCTTGCACTCCCACTCCGGCGGAATTTCCGCCTCTACCGAGAACGGCATCTCAAATCGATGTCCGTTCTGGCATGCGTACTCCACCGCCTGGCGCGGGGCCAGATCGATGCCGCGGTCCGTCTCGTAGCTGGTAACCACGAGTCGCGTGCCGCGGAGAGCTCGCTCACTCATGAATCGTGCCTCCCGGGCTTGTCGCCCACAGGACAGGTGTCGCTGTCGTCGTCATCCGGTCAACGTCCGGTCGGCGGCAAAGATTCCCGTTGCCGGTCATGCGTCGCCCGTCGTGCCGCTGCTTTTTCAGGGTTGGGTACCCAACATTGCCCGGTTTGTCACATTCGGTAGAAGTTGTCACCCAACGGTTTGGCTTCTTCCACTCGCAGTAACGGTCCTCCGGGCAGGCCAAAGGCGTACACTACCGGCCTTTCACTTCAACGTCTAAATCCGTTCAGGAACGGGATTCCCCGCAGCCGCAACGGCCTGCCGCACGGGCACCCTCGCGAGCAGCACGGAACCGACCGCGAAGAAGATCACCAGAGAGATGATCGCATCCCGATAGCTGCCGGTCAGCTGATACGCGAGACCGAACACCAGTGGCCCCAGCCAGCTCAGTCCGCGGTCGCTCATCTCGTACGCGGAGAAGTATTCCGCCTCCTTGCCGCGGGGCACCAGATGCGAGAACAGCGAGCGGGACAGCGCCTGGCTGCCGCCGAGGACCAGGCCGATCGCCGAGGCCAGCAGATAGAAGAAGACCGGGGCGTCCGAAGGCAGGAAGTATCCGGCGACGAGGATCAGGGTCCAGACGACGAGCGAGGCCAGGATCGTGCGCTTCGCCCCGTACACCCGCGCCAGCCGGCCCATGCCCAGGGCCCCGGCCACCGCCAGCACCTGCACCAGCAGCACGGCCGTGATCAAGGATGTCTGGTCGAGGCCCAGCTCCTCGGAGCCGTACACCGACGCCTGGGAGATCACGGTCTGGATGCCGTCGTTGTAGACGAGATAGGCGAGCAGGAACGAGAGCGTGAGCGGATGGCGGCGCATGTCGCGCAGGGTCGCGAGCAGCTGCCGCCAGCCGGAGCCGACCGCGCCCTCACCGCCCGGCGCCACCCGCCGGTCACGCAGCCGTCGCAGCGGTACGACCGTGAAGGCTCCCCACCAGACCCCCGCCGACGCGAGGCAGATCCGTACCGCGTCGGACTCGGAGAGACCGAATGACTCGTGGCCCGTGTAGAGGACCAGATCGAGGACGAGGACGAGCGCCCCCGACGTGTAGCCGAAGGCCCAGCCCCGGGACGAGACGGCGTCGCGTTCTTCGGGTTCGGCGATCTGCGGGAGATACGCGTTGTAGAGCACCATCGACACCGAGATCGACGCGTTCGCCACGATCAGCAGGAACGCACCCAGCAGGTAGCGGTGGCCGTCCAGGAAGAACATCCCGGTCGTCGCGGCCGCCCCCACGTACGCGGCGGCCGCCAGCAGTGGCTTCTTGCGCCCCGTGCGGTCGGCGGCGGCGCCCGCGATCGGCATCACCACCACCGCCACCACGATGGACATCGAGACCGCGTAGGCGAAGAGCGAACCCGCGCGCACCGGGATGCCGAGCGGGTGCACGAAACCGTCGGCGTCGGCGGCGGCCTTGGCGATCGACGTCAGATAGGGGCCGAGGAACACGGTGAGAACGCTGGTCGAGTAGACCGAACACGCGAAGTCGTAGAAGTACCAGCCGCGTTGTTCGCGTCTGCGGTCCGCGGCGTCGGCACCGTCGTTGGTGCGTTCCGGCGTCGGTTCAGCGGTGTCGGCGGTCTCGGCGCTCAACCCGCACCCCCCTCGTATCTCCCCGTGGGGACGCCGCCGGGCCGGCGTCAGGCCCAGGCCCCCCGCTCGCTCAGCACCGTGCGCAGCGTCTCGATGTGATCGGTCATGATGCCATCCACACCGAGATCGAGGAGAGCTGCCATCCGCTCCGGTTCGTTCACCGTCCAGACATGGACCTGGAGCCCGCGCGCATGGGCCTCCCGGACGAAGCGCCGGTCGACCACCCGGACCCCGTTCTGGCTCTCCGGGACCTGCGCGCACACCGCTCCGGCGCGCAGTGCGGCCGGTATGCCGTACGAGCGCAGCCGCAGGCCCAGGACGCCGCGGACGCCGTACGAGGTGGCCAGCCGGGGGCCCGCGAGGCGGTGCGCCCTGGCGACCCGGGTCTCCGAGAACGAGCCGACGCACACCCGGTCCCAGGCGTCGGTCCGGCGGATCAGGTCGATCAGCGGGACAAGGGCCGGCTCGGCCTTGATGTCCACGTTCCAGCGGGCCTCGGGAAACGCCTCCAGCAACTCCTCGAACAGCGGCAGCGGTTCACGGCCTGCCACCCGGGCCCGCCGCACCTCGCTCCACGGCAGGTCGGCTATCCGGCCACGGGCGTCCGTCACCCGGTCCAGGGTGGCGTCGTGGAAGGCGACCAGACGTCCGTCCGATGTCGTGTGCACATCGGTCTCGAAGTAGCGGTAGCCGGCATCGGCGGCCCGGCGGAACGCGGCCGTGGTGTTCTCGATCCCGTCCGCCGCTCCGCCTCGGTGGGCGAACGGGATCGTCGCGGGATGGTCCAGGTAAGGGTGGCGTGCAGAGGTCACTTCGGCAGTATGGCCTTCTCCGATGACGGGACGGTGACGGCGGTGGTGCCGGACACCGGCGCGGGAGCGGCGGTCTCGTCGGCCGGCTTCGCCCCGGGGACCGCGAAGAAGCGCAGGAACAGCTGGGCGAGCGGGCCGATGGACAGCGCGTACAGGACCGTGCCCACGCCCAGGGAGCCGCCGAGCAGGAAGCCGGTCGCCACCACGGCCACCTCGATCGCCGTACGGACCAGGCGGACGGAGCGGCCGGTACGTCGGTGCAGTCCGGTCATCAGGCCGTCGCGCGGCCCGGGGCCGAACCGTGCCGCGATGTACAGCCCCGTCGCGACACCGTTGAGCGCGATGCCCGCAACCATGATGACGATCCGGGCCGCCAGACCGTGCAACTCCGGGACGAGGGCGAGCGTGCCGTCCATGGCGAGGCCGATGGCGAAGACATTGGAGACCGTGCCGAGCCCGGGACGCTGCCTCATCGGTATCCACAGAAGGAGGACCGCCGCGCCGACGATGATCGCGACGACACCGATGGACAGCCCGGTGCGCTCCGAGAGGCCCTGGTGCAGCACCCCCCAGGGTTCGAGTCCGAGCCCGGCGCGGACCATGAGCGCCGAGCTCGCCCCGTACAGGGCCAGACCGACGTACAGCTGCATCAGCCGCCGTGTGAGGTGCGCCCGGCGGGGGACGGCGGTGATGGACAAGATGTGCTCCCTCGTGTGGTGGTGGTGGACTGCCGCATGACACTCTGTGGCAGGGGATTGGCTGCCAACTATGGCCAATCCGAGGAAGGTGGACTGATTTACATGGCGCAGTGGACTTCGGCCGTCGGTGCCGCGCAGCTCGCCCGGCAGCTCCAGGCCCAGCAGCAGAAGCCGATGGGTCCCGGCGCCCGCAGGCCCCCCGCCTATCGCGCGCTCGCCGACGGAGTCCGGCTGCTCGTCCTCGAGGGCCGGGTGCCGGTCGCCGCCCGGCTCCCCGCCGAACGCGAGCTGGCGCTCGCCCTGTCCGTCAGCCGTACCACCGTTGCCGCCGCCTACGAGGCGCTGCGGGCCGAGGGATTCCTGGAGTCCCGGCGTGGCGCGGGCAGCTGGACCGCGGTCCCGGCAGGCAACCCCCTGCCCGCGCGCGGCCTGGAACCGCTGCCCCCGGAGTCGCTCGGTTCGATGATCGACCTGGGTTGTGCCTCGCTGCCCGCGCCCGAACCCTGGCTGACCCGCGCCGTCCAGGGCGCCCTGGAGGAGCTGCCGCCGTACGCGCACACCCACGGCGACTACCCGGCCGGGCTGCCGGCGCTGCGGCAGATGATCGCCGACCGCTACACCGAGCGCGGCATCCCGACGATGCCCGAACAGATCATGGTCACCACCGGTGCGATGGGCGCGATCGACGCCATCTGCCACCTCTTCGCCGGGCGCGGCGAGCGGATCGCGGTGGAGTCCCCCTCGTACGCCAACATCCTTCAGCTGATGCGGGAGGCGGGCGCCCGGCTGGTGCCGGTGGCGATGGAGGAGGGGATCGGCGGCTGGGACATGAACCGCTGGCGGCAGGTGCTGCGCGACGCGGCGCCCCGGCTCGCGTACGTCGTGGCGGACTTCCACAATCCCACCGGCGCGCTCGCCGACGAGAGCCAGCGGCGGGCCCTGGTGGACGCGGCCCGCTCCGCCGGGACGGTCCTGGTCGTCGACGAGACCATGAACGAGCTGTACCTCGACGTCGATGTCGAGATGCCGCGCCGGGTCTGTGCGTTCGACCCGGCGGGCAGCACCGTGCTCACCGTCGGCTCGGCCAGCAAGGCGTTCTGGGCAGGCATGCGGATCGGCTGGGTGCGGGCCGCGCCGGACGTGATCCGCAGTCTGGTCTCCGCCCGCGCCTACGCCGACATGGGCACACCCGTGCTGGAACAGCTCGCCATCAACTGGCTGATGCGCACGGGGGGCTGGGAGGAAGCGGTGGAGCTCCGCCGCGGTCAGGCGCGGGAGAACCGGGACGCGCTGGTCGCGGCGGTGCGCCGGGAGCTGCCCGAGTGGGAGTTCCAGGTGCCGCGCGGCGGGCTGACGCTGTGGGTGCGCACCGGCGGACTCTCGGGGTCACGGCTGGCCGTGGCGGGCGAGCGGGTGGGGGTGCGGGTGCCGTCGGGTCCGCGATTCGGCGTCGACGGCGCCTTCGAGGGGTACGTACGGCTGCCGTTCACGGTCGGCGGTCCGGTGGCGGACGAGGCGGCGGTACGGCTCGCGGCGGCGGCGGAGCTTGTGGGGTCGGGGGCGAGCGCGGGAGCGGAGGCGCCTCGCACGTTCGTCGCCTGACGGCCGAGGCGCAGCGGAAGGGGTCGTCCTCGTACCGGACGTACTCGGGTGAGCCCGACAACGTGGCGAGCGTGCGTGCCGGGCGTCGCGGGGCGGGCGGGACTTCAGGCATACGCCCTAGTCGCGGAGCGACATCTGCTCGGGGGTCAGGGCGATCTCCGCGGTCAGTGCGTTCTGCGGGGTCAAAGGGGTCGCAGTCGCCGGAGTCGCCGGATTCGCCGGATCCGGAACGGTCGCCTCGATCGGCGTCTGCCCCGTGGGCAGGAGATCGAGCACCGCCTGGCGGTGCGCCTCGCTCGTCGCGTCGTCGTACGGATCGGGCGTGGCCGGAACCTGGAGCCGCAGCACCGGACCGGTACCGAGCCGGACGTACCCCCGGCCGGGCGGGACGTCCGGGGTCGGTGTGGTGTGCGGCTCCAGGCCGAGCACCGTCTGGATCTGGTCGCGGGAGCTGTGACCGAGCACGACGCGGGCTCTGGTGTGGGTCCGTACCGTCTCGCTGAGCGTGTCCAGGCTGTCGAACTGGTCGGCCAGCACCACGGTGACATTGGCCGCGCGACCGTGCCGCAGCGGCACCTGCAGAAGCCCCTGCGGGTCGGGCCTGCCGTCGGCGGCCGCCAGATGACCGAGGACGCTGGGCCGGTCCAGCAGGATCCAGAGCGGGCGCCTGGTGTCCTCGGGTACGGAGTGCCCCGCCTGCCGGGCCCGGTTGGCGGCGATCAGCCGCCGCTCCGTCTCATGGGCCGCCCACTCCAGGCTGGTCAGCGCGCCGGCCGGTCCGCACTCGACGGCCAGCACGCCGGCGCGCCCGGTCAGGCAGGCGTACTCACCGGTTCCGCTGCCTTCGATGATGAGGATGTCGCCGTGCTGGAGCGCCTGGATGGCGATGGAGCGCATCAGCGTGGTGGTGCCGCCGCCGGGCTGCCCGGCGATCAGCAGATGCGGCTCGGTGGAGCGGGCGCCGGTCCGCCACACCACCGGGGGCGCGTCCCGGGTCGTGTCCCCGTCGGTCACCGGCACGGTGCGCTGCACCGCGTCGTTGTCGGTGAACCCCAGCACCGTCTCGCCCGGCGCGGTGACGAAACGCTGTGCGGCGATCGAGGTGGGCAGTGCGTCGAGCACGCTCATGACGAGCTGGTTGCCCTCCTCGTTCCAGGCGAAGTGGTACTCGCGGCCACGGCCCGACTTGGCGTGCAGCAGCTGTTCGATCCGGGTGCGGGAGGCGGCCTCGCCGTCGGTGAAGTATGCGGGGTACGAGACGTGGAGCCGGGTGACGCGCCCGTCGCCGTCGAACTCGTAGCCGCTGAACGCCTTGGCCCAGTCGCCACCGTGGGCGAACAGCGGGCTGGGGTCATCGGCGACGGAGAAGTACGGCACGAGCGCCTCGTACAGCGCCTGCAGTCGCCCCGTCTCGGCCTTGCCGGGACCGGTCCTCGCGGGCGTGCGTTCCCGCCCTTTCCATGCGGCGGCGCCCATCACAGTGACCAGGGCGAGCAGCGGCCCGTACGGGATGAGCACCACCACGAGTACGCAGGCCGCGATGAGGAACAGGATGGGATTACGCCGCTCCTTGGGCGTCGCGGCCCACTTCTGCCGTCCCGCACCTGCCAGCAGCCGCAGACCACGAACGACCCTGATCAGCGGGTGGAGGACGTCGGTGGCGTTGCCGGCGGCCGTGCGCGCGAACTCGCGACTGCGAGTGATCGAAGCGCTGCCGCTGCTCAGAATGCGGGGAAGGGGTCGCCGGGCCACGTCGGTTCTCCTGAAGGGGGTGGGAGCGGTCGCGGCGGGTCAGAACTTGATCCCGCCCAGGAGGCTGGCCAGGCTCGCGCCGCCCGCCGTGATGCTCGGTGCGATGGCGGTGCCTGCCAGATAGAAGCCGAACAGGGCGGTGACGAAAGCGTGCGAGCCCTTCAGACCGTCCTTCCTGAAGAACAGGAAGACGATGATGCCGAGGATGACGACGCCAGACATGGAAAGGTTCATGAGTGGTTCTCCTGTTTGGGGGACAGTCACCATGAGTCCTTCCAGGCTCACAAAAAGTATCTATAGGATAAAAGCTGCAATTGGGTGAAAACTCGTTTTTTTCACTGGACTGGCCGACAGGGGAACGCGGTGCGGACGGAACTTCCGGTTACGCGCACCGTTCCGGCCTCGCGCGACGTGATCCTTTGCCGCGGCCGGGCCGCGGCATGTGCGCCGCGGAGCAGTACCCTGTCGATTCACTCGTACGGCCCCCACGGCGTACCACCCCCCTGGCCGACAGCAGCGAAACCCGTTAATGGAAGGCGGTCCGTCCGATGAGCGAAGCTCCCGACCCCGAGGTCGTCGAGCTGGCGACCAAGGTCTTCGACCTGGCACGCCGCGGGGAGACCGAGGCGCTCGCCGCGTACGTGGACGCCGGTGTGCCCGCGAACCTCACGAACGACCGGGGCGACTCGCTGCTCATGCTCGCCGCGTACCACGGGCACGCCCCCGCGGTCGCCGCCCTCGTGAGCCGGGGAGCCGACCCGGACCGGGCCAACGACCGCGGGCAGACGCCGCTCGCCGGAGCCGTCTTCAAGGGCGAGGGCGCGGTGATCGAGGCGCTGCTCGCCGCGGGCGCCGACCCGGACGCCGGCACACCGTCCGCAACGGACACCGCACGCATGTTCGGCAAGGCCGACCTGCTGGAACTCTTCGGCTCCCGTTGAACGGGTTCGCCGTAAATGTGGTCGCGGTGGCGAAATGGCTGGGTCATCATGACGTCGCGGGCCCGATTCGGGCCACCGACGAGAGGCAGAGGAAGATGGTCTACAGCAAGCAGAAGACGGCGGTCGGCCGATCATGTTGCTGCGCGGCGTAGTGCCCACCCGGCACTTGGAACTGCACAGTCCCGGTTGCGTCGACAGCTTGATGTGAGGCATCTCCCATGTTCGATCCGTTCATAGCGCCGAGCGGCACCCTGCTCGGCCTGCTGCAGAGGGGCCGCGGCGACGGCACGCTCCACGCGCTTGCCGCACCGCGCCCCGAGGCCCTCGCGGCGCTCAACCACTGTGTCCTGAGCGATCCGCGTCACGACTGGCAGGTCGAGAACCGCTCCCTCTACTACGCACGCCTGTATCTCGACCTCGACGGCGGCATCGAAGAGATCGAGCGGCACCTCTGCGATCCCGACGACCACCTCGACACCGACGACTCGCGGACCGGCCTGGCCCTCGCGGTCCTCGGCCACCTCGCCTCGTACGGACGCGGCGACGCCCTGGCCCTCCTGCGGCGGTACGCGGCGACGGGTGCCAACTGGGCGTGGGCCCTCGACGAGCTGGCCCTGCGTGACGACGACGCCGGGCTCCGTTCCCTCGCCGTGCCCGTCCTCGGCCGGTTCCCCGCCACCGAGGAGGGCGCCGCCGAACTCGCGGCCGCCGTACGGGACGCCTTCGAACCCCGGCCCTGGCGGCTGTGGGCCGACGACCCGCGTGAAGCGGTCGGCGCCCGGGTCAGGGCCGCCTCCGAACAGGGCTCGTTCGACCGCTGGCAGCGGCAGATGCGGCCCGGCGGCCCACGCCCCGGCTGGAGCGTCCAGGCCGTGTTCGACTGGGCCCAGCAGGGACTGGACCGCGGCAGCGTCCTTCACGTACCGGCCGCCCGCTGCCTGACTGCCGTCGCCGGTCCCGAGGACCGGCCGTTGATCGTCGAGACCGCCCGAAGCGGTCCGGACGGCGCCCGATGCGCTGCCCTGCACTACCTCTCCGAGGCCAGGGACCCCGCTGTCCTCGACCTCATCGAGGCCGCGGCGGTCAGCCCGTCGAGCACCGTCGCCGACGCGGCCGTCGCCGCCTTCGAGCGGATGTGCGGCGACGCGGCGGTGGACCGGGCCAGGAACTGGGCCCGACGGCCCGACGCTCTCGGCGCCTCCGCCGCCGGCGTGCTCGCCTGCCGGGGCGTCGCCGAGGACGCCTCCCTCGTCCTCGCCGCCCTGCGCGACGCCGTACGCGGCGAAGGACCGGACGCACCGCGCCTGTGGACCCTGGTCGACGGCACGGGCCGACTGGGCATCGCCTGCGCCGCACCCGTCCTGCGCCATGTCTACCGGGAGACGTCCTCCTCCCATCTGCGCGGCCGGGCGGCCCGCGCGCTCGCCGCCACCGACCCCTCCTTCGCCACCGGCTTCGCCGTCGAATGCCTGTGGGACTGCGAGGAGTCCACCCGCGAGGTCGCCGCACTCCATGCGGAGACCGGCGACATCAGGGTCGCCGAACGGCTGCGCCGACTGGCCGCCGACCCGGCCGAGGAGGCCGAGGTGCAGACCGCGGTACGCAGCAGGATCGGGCCTGACGCCCCCGCTGTCTGACCCGCTCCACGCACAGCAGGACGCAGCGCTTCGGGGGAGCGCGGCGTACCCGCCCACGGACGTCCAACGCTCATGGGACGTTCCCCGGGGGGAAAGATCCAAGTCGGCCCAGTCACGTCCGGTGCGACGACAACACGGGTATGCGTGTCGTCATCGTCACCGAATCCTTTCCGCCCGATGTCAACGGCGTGGCCCACTGCACCCTGCAGACCGCTCGGCATCTCGCCGCGCGCGGCCACGAACCGCTCGTCATCGCCCCGGCCACCGCCGGCGCGACGACCACGTCCCGCTCCTCCTCACCCCCGAACCCGGGCACCTCGGGCGGCACCGACCTCTTCACGTCGGCCGCGCCGTGCCCCGTGGTGCGCGTCCCGTCCCTGCCGCTGCCCGGCTACTCCCAGGTCCGGGTGGCGCTTCCCAGCCGTCGGCTGACCGCGGCCCTCATCGCCCACCGGGCCGAACTCGTCCATCTCGCCGGACCGTTCGTGCTCGGCGTCCGCGGCATGGCTGCCGCCGCCCGGCTGGGGCTGCCGACCGTGGCCGTCTACCAGACCGACCTGGCCGGCTACGCCCGTACCTACCTCGGCGCCGGCGAGAACACCGCCTGGCGCCGGATGCGCGCCGTGCACAGCGCCGCCGACCGCACGCTCGCTCCGTCGACCGCCGCCGTCCGCGACCTCACCGACCACGGGGTGGAGCGGGTGCGGCTGTGGCCGCGTGGCGTCGACACCGTACGGTTCCGGCCCGCGCTGCGCGACGAGGCGCTGCGCCGGCGCCTCGCCCCCGGCGGGGAGAAGCTCGTCGGATACGTAGGCCGGCTCGCCCCGGAGAAGCACGTGGAACTCCTCGCCGGGGCCTGCGGACTGCCCGGGGTGCGGGTCGTGGTCGTCGGTGACGGCCCGAGCGGCCCCTCTCTGCGCGCGGCTCTGCCCGGCGCCGTCTTCCTCGGCCGCAGGACCGGGGACGACCTCGCCCGGATCGTCGCGTCGCTGGACATGTTCGTGCACACCGGCCCGTACGAGACGTTCTGCCAGACCGTGCAGGAGGCGATGGCCTCCGGTCTGCCCGTGGTCGCCCCGGCGGCGGGCGGACCGCTCGATCTCGTCGACCACGGGCGGACCGGGCTGCTGGTCCCGCCGCACGACTCCGATGCTGTACGGGCGGCCGTCGGCGCACTCGTTGCGGACCCGGCCCTCGCGGCGGCGTACGGGCGGGCCGGGCGGGCCATGGTCGAGGGCCGCACCTGGGAAGCCGTCGGCGATCAGCTGCTCGGCCACTACGACGAGGTGCTGCGCGACCGGCCGGCGGTGGCCGCATGACCGGGCGCGAGCGGGGAAAGACCATCGTCCGCCTGGCGAACTTCGTCACCCCGTCCTCCGGCGGACTGCGCACCGCCCTGGACGAACTCGGCCGCGGCTACCTCGCGGCCGGGCACGAGCCGGTGCTCGTCGTCCCCGGTGACAGCGCCGACGATGTGCACACCGAGCAGGGCAGGGTGATCACCCTGCCCGGTCCGGTCCTGCCGGGCAGCGGCGGCTACCGCGTGCTGGCCGGCCGCCGCAGGCTCCGCGACCTCCTCGGAACGCTGCGTCCCGACCGTCTGGAGGTCTCCGACCGCACCACCCTGCGCTGGACGGGCGAGTGGGCGCGCCGCGCCAGGGTGCCCGCCGTGATGGTCTCCCACGAGACGGCGGACGGGGTCCTGCGCACCTGGGGCGTACCGCCGGCCGCGGCCGGCCGCGCCGCCGACCGCCTGAACATCCTCAGCGCCCGCGCCTACACGAGGATCGTCTGCACCACGGAGTGGGCGGAGCGCGAGTTCATACGGATCGGCGCCCGCAACGTGGTCCGCGCCCCGCTCGGCGTGGACCTGCGGCGCTGCCGCCCCGGCCGCCGCAGCACGGTCCTGCGCGCCCGCCATGCGCACGGCCGGTCCGTACTGCTTCTGCTCGGCTCCCGCCTCTCGGTGGAGAAACGTCCCGGCCGAGCCCTGGACGCCCTCGCCGTCCTGAACGGCCTGGGCGTACCTGCGAAGCTGCTCGTCGCGGGGGACGGGCCACTGCGCGCGGGGCTGGAGAGCCGGGTACGGGCGGAGCGGCTGCCGGTCGAGTTCCTGGGCCATGTGCGCGACCGGGAGCGGATGGCGGATCTGCAGGCCGCGGCCGACATCTGCCTGGCGCCGGGGCCCGCCGAGACGTTCGGCCTCTCGGCCCTGGAGGCACTGGCCTGCGGCACCCCGGTGGTGGCGAGCACGAGTTCAGCGCTGCCGGAGGTGATCGGCGGTGCGGGAGTGGCCGCGGCGGACACCGGCGACGCATTCGCCGCGGCGGTACGGGAACTGCTGGCGCGCCCGGAGGAGGAGCGGCGCACGGCGGCGCGACAACGTGCCGAACTCTTCGGCTGGGACCGCTCGGTGGCCGCGTTCCTGGCGGCGCACGAGGTGCCGGAGCGGGGCGGGATCCGGGGGGCGCGGACATGACGGGGGTGCAGGCGCGGGCGGGCGGCGCGGAGGATGCCGTGGCGGTGCCGGTCGTGCCGGGGGTGCCCGTGGCCGCGCCGGTCTGCGGGCCGGCTCCGGCGCCGGTCACGGAGGCTCTGCCGGAACCGTCCGCCCCGCCCCGGAGCCCCCACTCCCCGATCCGGTTCGCCGCACTCGGGGACTCGTTCACCGAAGGTGTCGGTGATCCTGTCCCCGGTGGCCGGCGCGGCTGGGCCGCGTTGCTCGCCGAGGGCATCGCCGACAGCCACCGGGGCGTCGAGTTCCGTAACTTCGCCGTCAGCGGTTCGCTCTCCGGCGACGTCCGTGACCGGCAGGCTCCGGCCGCCGCCGCATTCCGGCCCGACCTCGCCTCCGTGGTCGTCGGCGTCAACGACACCCTCCGCCGCTCCTTCGACATCCGGCTCATCGCCCGGCGGCTGGACGAGGTCTGTGCGCTCCTGACCGGCGGCGGAGCCGTACTCCTGACGGCGTGTCTGCCCGATCCCGGTTCCGTCCTCGGGCTGCCCGCACCCCTGGGGCGCCCGTTGGCCCGGCGCCAGGGTGCGGTCAATGCCGTGGTGCACGCCCTGTCCGCCCGCTACGACGCCGTCCATCTGCACGTATCGGACGGGGCATGGGTCTCCGACCGTTCGCAGTGGAGCGTCGACCGGCTCCATCCGGCCGAGCGCGGCCATCGATCGGTCGCGGCCGGATTCCACGCTCTGCTCGCCGCCCGCGGTCTTGCCCTCGGCGCCCCGCCCGGACGCGAGCCGGAGCAGCCGCCGCCCGGCCGTGCCGACTCGCTGTTCTGGCTGGCCACGGCGGGCACCGGGTGGCTGGTGCGGCGGAGCACCGATCTGCTGCCTCAGCTGCTGTGCCTGGCGGGAGCGGAGGTACGGCACTGGGCGCGCGGCACGAGCGGGCAGTTGGACCGGCGGGCCGACCAGGCGTTGCAGGGCGCGCTTGCCGGCGTCACGCCCGAGGGGCGGCACGTCGCGTCCGTGTTGTCCGCGCCGCGCGTCAGTATGGAGGGATGACGGGACGCTGGGAGTTCTGGATCGACCGTGGCGGCACGTTCACCGACGTGGTGGGCCGCGATCCCGACGGGCACCTGGTCAGCCGCAAGCTCCTCTCGGACGACCCGGACCGTTACCGCGACGCCGCCGTCGCCGGGATCCGCCTCATGCTCGGCCTCGGTCCCACCGACCCGGTCCCCGCCGACCGGGTCGGCAGCGTGAAGATGGGCACGACCGTCGCCACCAACGCGCTGCTCGAGCGGCGTGGGGAGCCGACCGTCCTGGTCACCACCACAGGGTTCCGGGACGCCCTGCGCATCGCGTACCAGAACCGTCCGCGCCTCTTCGACCGCCGCATCCTGCTGCCGGAGGCCGTGTACGACCGGGTGATCGAGGTCCCGGAACGGATCGATGCGCACGGCCGGATCCTCACCCCCCTCGATCTGCCTGCGACGGCGGCGCAATTGAGAGCCGCGAGGGCGGCCGGCTTCCGCAGCGCGGCGGTCGTCCTGATGCACGGCTACCGTCACCCCGCCCACGAGGCCGCCGTCGCCGCCGCGGCCCGTGAGGCAGGTTTCACCCAGGTCAGCTGCTCCCACGAGGTCAGCCCGCTGATCAAACTGGTACCGCGCGGCGACACCACCGTCGTCGACGCGTACCTCTCGCCGATCCTGCGCCGGTACGTCGAGGAGGTCGCGGGCGAACTGGAGTCCGTCCGGCTGATGTTCATGCAGTCCAACGGCGGACTGCGGGAAGCCGCGCACTTCCGTGGCAAGGACGCGGTGCTGTCCGGTCCCGCCGGCGGGGTCGTCGGCATGGCCCGTACGTCCGGACAGGCCGGATTCGACCGGGTCATCGGCTTCGACATGGGCGGCACCTCCACCGATGTCTCGCACTACGCGGGCGAGTTCGAGCGTGAGCTCGGCACCCAGGTGGCCGGGGTCCGGATGCGCGCCCCGATGATGAACATCCATACCGTTGCGGCCGGTGGCGGCTCCGTCCTGCACTTCGACGGCCGGCGCTACCGGGTCGGACCCGACTCCGCGGGCGCGGACCCCGGCCCGGCCTGCTACCGCAGGGGCGGACCGCTCACCGTCACCGACGCCAATGTGATGCTCGGCCGGGTACAGCCCGCGCACTTCCCGGCAGTCTTCGGGCCGGAGGGAAACCTGCCGCTCGACGCCGACGTCGTGCGTCAGCGGTTCGAGGCACTCGCCGACGAGGTGGCACAGGCCACCGGCACGCGACGTACCGCAGCCGAGGTTGCGGCCGGATTCCTGGAGATCGCCGTGCTCAACATGGCGAACGCGGTCAAGAAGATCTCCGTGGAGCGCGGCCACGACATCACCCGCTACGCCCTCACCTGCTTCGGCGGCGCCGGCGGTCAGCACGCCTGCGCCGTCGCCGACGCACTAGGCGTCGACACCGTCCTCGTGCCACCCCTGGCCGGGGTGCTGTCCGCGTACGGCATCGGACTCGCCGACGCCACCGCCATGCGCGAACAGTCCGTCGAAGCGGAGCTGGACGCCGAAGGCACCGGGACCACGGTCGACGCGCTCTGTGCGGAACTGGCCGCCCGCACCCGCGCAGAACTGCGCGCCGACGGCCTCGAGGACAGCGCCATCAGCACCCACGCCCGGGTCCTCCTGCGCTACGCCGGCACGGACGCGAGCCTGCCCGTCGACCTGGACACCGCGCCCGCGATGACACGGGCGTTCACTGACGAGCACCGCGCCCGCTACGGCTTCATCATGGACAGACCACTGCTCGTCGAGGCGGTGTCGGTCGAGGCGACCGGCGCGGCGGGCCGGCACGTACCGCACCCGGTGGACCGGACGGTCCGCGAGGGCACACCACAACCCCACGACACGGTACGGATGTTCGCCGAGGGCCGATGGCAGGACACCCCGCTCCACCGGCGCGAGGCCCTGCAGCCGTCGGACACGGTGACCGGTCCCGCCGTGATCGCCGAGGCCGACGCCACCACCGTCGTCGACCCCGGCTGGCAGGTCACCATCGGCGACACCGGCCATCTGCTGCTCACCCGGGTCCGCCCGCGCCCCGACCGGACCGCCGTCGGCACGCGGGTGGACCCGGTCATGCTGGAGGTGTTCAACAATCTCTTCATGTCGATCGCCGAGCAGATGGGCGTGCGCCTGGAGAACACCGCCCACTCCGTCAACATCAAGGAGCGGCTCGACTTCTCCTGCGCGCTCTTCGACGCGGACGGCAACCTGATCGCCAACGCCCCGCACATCCCGGTGCACCTCGGATCGATGGGGGAGTCCATCAAGGAAGTGCTGCGGCGCAACGGCTCCACGATGCGCCCCGGCGATGTGTACGCCATCAACGACCCGTACCACGGGGGCACCCATCTGCCCGATGTGACGGTGGTGACCCCGGTGTTCGACGAACGCGGCGAGAACGGGTCGGGGCTGAGATTCCTGGTGGCGTCACGTGGCCACCATGCCGAGATCGGCGGCATCACCCCCGGTTCCATGCCCGCCTTCAGCCGCACCGTCGACGAGGAAGGGGTGCTGTTCGACAACTGGCTGCTGGTGAGGGACGGCAGGTTCCGCGAGGCCGAGACCCGCGAGCTGCTCACCACCGCCGCGTACCCGTCCCGCGACCCCGACACCAATCTCGCCGATCTGCGGGCCCAGATCGCCGCCAACGAGAAGGGCATCGCGGAACTGCGTCGCACGGTGGACCAGTTCGGCGCCGAGGCCGTCGACGCGTACATGGGCCACGTGCAGGACAACGCCGAGGAATCCGTACGCCGGATCATCGGGCGGCTGCACGACGGTTCGTACCGCTACGAGACCGACAACGGCGCCGTGATCCAGGTCGCGCTGACCGTGGACCGTACCGCCCGCAGCGCGATCGTTGACTTCACCGGCACCTCACCGCAGCAGCCGGGGAACTTCAACGCCCCGAAGTCCGTCGTCATGGCCGCGGTTCTGTACGTCTTCCGGACCCTGGTCGCCGACGACATCCCGCTCAACAGCGGCTGCCTCAAACCCCTGGAGGTCTCGGTCCCGGCCGGTTCGATGCTGGCGCCCGTCCATCCCGCGGCCACCGTCGCGGGCAATGTGGAGACCTCCCAGGCCGTCACGGGCGCGCTGTACGGGGCGCTCGGCATCCAGGCCGAGGGATCCGGCACCATGAACAACCTGACGTTCGGCAACGACCACGTCCAGTACTACGAGACGGTGGCCAGCGGCTCGGGCGCGGGCGACGGCTTCGACGGCACCGACGCCGTGCAGACCCATATGACCAATTCCCGGCTCACCGACCCCGAAGTGCTCGAATGGCGCTACCCGGTCCTGGTCGAGAGCTTCCGGGTACGGGACGGCAGCGGGGGAGCGGGCCGGTGGCACGGCGGCTGCGGGGTCGAGCGCAGACTCCGGTTCCGCGAACCCGTCACGGTGGCTCTGCTCACCGGACATCGCCGCGTCCCTCCGTACGGCATGGCGGGCGGCGAACCGGGTGCGCTGGGCAGCCAGCACATCGAGCGAGCCGACGGGAAGAACACGGTCACCTCGCTGAAAGGGTGCGACACGGCCGAACTGGCGCCCGGCGATGTGCTGGTGCTGTGCACACCCGGCGGCGGAGGATACGGAGTGCGGCAACCGGTCGCTTCTGCGCCGTTTCGACCGTTGTCGGTGTGAGGACCTAATCTGTGCAGCGTGACTTCGCCTGCCTACACGGACAACGCTGCGCCCCAGCTCAGCGCGGGGCCGCGGCCCGCCCCGGGCCCGGCCGCCGACGAGGGGCTCTCCCGGCGGCTGCGCGCGCTCGCCTGCACGGCGCCGCTGCACGACCTCGACGTGCGCAAGGCGAATCTGGCCGGCGAGTACGCGGTCTACGCGATGGCGGAGGTCGCGCTCGCCGCGATCGACCAGGTCACACTGCACATGGACTTCGATACGGGTGCCGACCACGAGCAGATAGTGGCCAAGCTGCTCCCGCGCGTCGCTGCCCAGGCCCCGCGCCGCCCCGTCGCGGAGCACGAGCGGGTCGCCCGTTGGGTGCTCGAGAATCTGATCAACGTCGGAAGCGTGGACCGCGGCTTCCGCGCGGTGTACGGCACGTTCGGCCCCGACGGGGTGTATGTCCGCAGGGACTACGACTTCAAGCTGATCGAAGAGGTCCCCGGTTACGGCGGCAGCGTCTATCTGAGGGCCACCGACGAAGCGGTCAACGTCCTGGTCGGCGCTCTCGACACGGACGTCACCAGCGCCCAGATCGCCGCCGAGGTGAAACTGGAGGTACTGATCAGCCGGGGCCGCCTCGCCGATGCGCAGCTCGCCGCCGAACAGGCCCGATACCGCACCGTGCAGTACGCGGAGACGCTCCGCAAGACACTGGAGGCGACTCGGCGCAACGTCAGAGCCGTCGACTGGCTCAACGCCGTGCCCGACATGATCGCCGAGGCACTCGACCACGTGGCCGACCGCTACCGCCACGAGAACGCGATCCTCACCAACATCCGCAAGGCCCGGGACGAGGCGGAGGACCCCGAGCACAAGCGCCGCGCCGCCGAGCTCGTCGACATAGTCAAGGACTGCATCCGCCGCCACACCCAGCTGCAGTCCCGCCTGCTGGAGGCGGGACCGCTGTTCCGTGCCGAGCAGGACCGGCAGGCCTTCGCCACCCCCACGGCCAGGACCGGCCTCGACCTGTACGGCCAGCTGGTCGCCCCGCTGCTGCCGCTCCCGGTCGAACAGGCCATCCGCGTCACCGACGCGTTCTTCGCCCACGGCACGGGGCTGCGCACGCCCACCTCGGTGCGGGTGGGTGACCTGGTCGACATGCTGCTCACCCCGCCCCTGGAGCGGGAGCATCTGGGGGCCGAGATGCCCGAGCCGGACCTGATCGCCACCCCGGACGACAGCAGGTTCAGCGAGGAGCAGCTGGCGAGCGCCATGAACCTCCTCGATCTGGAGCACGACGCACCGCGCCGGCTCTCCGGGCTCCTCGCCGAGGCCCGGCGGAGCGATCCGGACCTGCCCTATCTGGTCGCCCTGCTTGCGGTGCACGCAGCATCCCCGCCGGTCGGCACCGCGTACCGGCAGGGCGAGCGGCGCCTGCTGTTCGCCGTCGACGACGGGACCCGGCTGGACGACCCGGAGTTCGGCGGTGCGGACCTGATCGTGGGCATGGCGCTGCTGGACGCGGCGGGCATGGCCGCGGACCGCTCGGAGGCCTCATGAGCGGGCGGGGGCACCGGACCCGACGTGGCCCTGGGGCCGCCACCTCCGGATGCGCGGTTCCGCCCGCACCCTTCCGTACGGACGCCGTGAGAACCGGCGCCGCCCACCCCGTACCACCGAGATTCCGCACCGAGGAGCGACCGTCGTGAGCGACCACCGCGCAGAGCACACCGACGCGTGGAGCGAGCCGACCGCCGGGTACGCGACCGCCCGGCCCGCGACCGAGGGCGACGCCGCCCACGAGGCTGCGGCGCCCACGGCCGTCACCCCGGCCGACGCGGCCGACGCCGCCCGGCTCGTCGCCTTCGGGCTGCAGCCCAAGCTGATGCCCGCCCGCGACGCCGAATACGCCGAGCTCCTCCGGCGCTACCGGGAGGAGACCCCCTTCGCCCGGCTCGCCGATGCCGTGGCCACCGGACTCGGTCTCGTCGTCCTGGAGGTCTCCACCCGGGCCGGCATGGCCGTGACGGCGGGCGAGGACTCCGTCTTCGCCGTCCGCATGGGCGACTACGCCCGCCGCGCCTCCTCCGACTCCGCCGACCGCTTCCTGCACGGGCTGGCCCATCTCGCCGTCGCCGCCATGGCCTTCCCGCGCCCCGAGGACCTCGCCGACGACGCGTACATCGGCCGGATCACGGTCAACGGCATCGACGCGTTCGTACGCCAGGCCTGCCACCGTCTGGAGGAGCGGGCCGCGGAACACGGCGACAACACCGACCCGGCCACCGACGTCCCAGGGCTGGAAGCCGCCTGGCGGATCTATGCCCGGCGCAGCGCCACCGGCGCGACGAAGGACGCCCGGCGGCTGGCCGGATCCACCACCGGCATCGTCGGCAAGGCCGTCGCCTTCCTCACCGACTCGGGCTTCCTCCAGCGCACCGGGGACGACTCCGGAGGAGCCTTCCGTACCACTGCCCGCTATCAGCTGCAGGTACGCGACATGGCGGGTACCGCCGCCATGGCCGAACTCCTGGAACTCGGCGTCGTACCCGTCACCGACGGAACGGCGACGCTGCTGCCGCCGCCCGACGGCGACGACCTGGAGCTGGCGGCCGACGCCGGTCTGCCCTTCCACGCCTGAGCACCCCCACCGCCGCCCCACTCCTGCTTTCCGAACGACGAGAGTCCGCCGCCATGTACGAGCTGTCCCGGGTCCGCCTCTACTCCATCGGGCCTGCCGGCGCGCGCTACGCCGATACCGTGCTTGACCTGCGCGGAGTGGGCGAACCCGTGCCCAACCCCGCGCCGGCCCAGGCGGAGTTCTTCGAGGAGGAGCCGGTCGGCCCCCCGCGCCGCCCGGCACCCGCCGGTGTGCTCTTCCTGGAGAACGGCGGCGGCAAGTCCGTCCTGCTGAAGCTGATCTTCTCCGTGATGCTGCCCGGCCACCGCAACACCCTCGGCGGCGCCAGCTCCGGCGTACTGCGCAAGTTCCTGCTCGCCGACGACTGCGGTCATGTCGCCCTGGAGTGGCAGCACACCCTCACCGGCGAGTGCGTCGTCGTCGGCAAGGTCAGCGAGTGGCGCGGACGGCAGGTCTCCAACGACCCGCGGAAGTTCGCCGAGGCTTGGTACTCCTTCCGCCCCGGACCCGGTCTCAGTCTCGACTCGCTGCCGGTCGCCGAGGCCGTCGCCGTCGGCCGGCCCGTCGAAGGCGCGTCCGGTGCCCGGGGCAGGCGCCGCACCATGAAGGGCTTCCGGGACGCCCTCACGGACGCGGGCAAGTTCTACCAGCACCTCGATGTGCACTGGGAAGAGATCCACGACCGGTGGAACGAGCACCTCGGCGACCTGGGCCTCGACCCGGAACTCTTCCGCTACCAACGCGAGATGAACGCCGACGAGGGTGAGGCGGCCGGGCTCTTCGCAGTCAAGAAGGACTCCGACTTCACCGACCTGCTGCTCCGCGCCGTCACGGACACCCGCGACACGGACGGTCTCGCCGACCTGGTCAGCGGCTTCGGCAACAAGCTGGGCCGCCGGGCCGAACTCACCGCGGAACGCGACTTCACCGCAGGCTCCGTCGACCTGCTCGGCCGGATCGTCGAGGCCACCGGCACCCGCTCCCGTACCCGCGACATCCACGCGGGCGCCGAACGCCGCACCCGTACCCTCGCCCGCAGGCTCTCCGCCCGGGCCGCCCAGGAGCGCGGCCGCACCGCCGACCTCGCCCAGCAGGTGACGGGCGCCGCCCACACGGTCACCGCTGCCGAGGAGGCCCGCAGCCGCAGCGCCCTCATCGCCGCCGAACTGGCCTACCGGCACGCCTCCCTGGCCCTGGCCGGAGCCGAGAAGGGCGCGGCCGTCCAGCGTCGCGAGCTGGGCGATGCCCGCACCCTGCACGCCGCCTGGCAGGCCGCCGAAGCCGTGCTGCGTCACCGAGCCGCCGCCGACCGTTCCGCGCGCGTCGCCGTCGCCATCCGCGAGGCCGAACGCGACGCCGCACCCGCGCTCGCCGCCCGCGCCACCGCCGCCGCCGACCTCGTACGCGCTCTGCATACCGCCGCGGAAGCCGGAGAGCAGCTGGCCAACGAGGAGGAGGAGCGCTCCGACACCCTCCAGGCCGCGGGTGAGACCGCCCACCGGGATGCCACCACCGCCGCCACCGAGGCGCAGCGAGCCCGCAGCGAGGCCGGACATCTGCGCCAGCGCCTCGCCGAGGTCGAGCAGGAGACCGCCGAGGCCGTACGGGCGGGCTGGCTGGACAACACCGCGCCGGACGCCGACCCGGCGCGGGCCGCCCTCGCCGCGAGCGACGCGGAGCAGTCCACCGTCGCCGCCTGGAACGCCGCACGGGAAGCGGCCGGAGCCGCAGCCGACCGGGCCAGGGAAGCGGCGGCCGCCGAAAGCCGCGCCGACCTCGCCGCGGCGCGCGCCGCTGACGGTGCGCAGGCGGCGGAACAGTCGTACGAGGCCGAGTCGAGGGCCGCCGAGTCGATCGCCGCCGACCACCGCCTCGCCGACCTGCTGGGCCTCCCCTCGGTCCACGGGGCGGGTGTGCCACGGCCCCGCGGAGCCACCGGTGGCGAACCGGGCACCGCGGCACCGTACGGCGTGGCGCCCCAGGGCGGGCGCGAGGACGGGGCGGGAACACGCACCGGCTCCGGCACCGCCGCGGCCGGTTCCGGCCGGCAGGCCGTCGCCGGCCAGGCACTCGCCACCGACCGCACCGGCGCGGGCGAGCACTCCCCGACCGCCGAAGAACCGCTCACCGCGGAGGAGTTCGACCGGAGCGCCGACGAGCTGAGGGGGCTGCTCGACGAGGGCATCGCCGCCGCCGAACGCCGCCTCTTCGAACTGCGCACCGCCGCGGCCGACGACTCCCGCATCCTCGGCGCACTCGGCGACGGCGGACTGCTGCCGCCCGGACCCGACGTGCTCGCCACCGTCGAATACCTCGGTGAGCACGGCATCCCGGCCCTGCCGGGCTGGCGCTACCTCGCCCAGGCCGTCGACCCCGCCGACCACGCGGCGGTGCTCGCCGCTCGCCCCGAGCTCGTCGACGGCGTGATCATCACCGACGCCGACTCGCACGCCCGCGCCCGCGAAGTCCTGGGCGCCGCGGCCCTGCTGCCGCGCTCCGCCGTGGCCGTCGGCACGACCACCGCACTGCTCGCCCCCGTGCCCACCCCCGGCACCGGCTCCGCCGGGAGCACCGACGGGGTGTTCCTCGTCCCGCCGAACCCGGCGATGCACGACGAGCTCGCCGCCGACGAGGAACGCCAGGCACTGCGGAGCCGGGCCGCCGACCGCGACGAGGACATCCGCACGCTCGCGGCCCGCCTTTCCGGGGACCGGTCCCTCGCCGCCCGCATCGGCTCCTGGCGCGCCGACTGCCCGCCCGGCATGCTCGCGGAGCTTGCCGAGGCCGCCCGTACCGCCCGCACGGCCGCCGAGACGGCCCGGGCCGTGCTCGCCGAGGCCCGTTCGGCGCGCGCCGAGGCCGACGAAGCCGCCGCGGACACCGCCCGAGTCCGCGACGAGCGCCAGGAGGCGGCCCAGCGTGCCCGCCGTGTCGCCGACGCCCTTGCGGGCCTGGCCCACCGGCTCCGCGAACGCTCGCGCTGGCAGGCACGGCTGCGTGAACTGGTCGAGGAGGCGGCCGAGTCCGAGGCCCGCGCCACCGTCTGCCTGGAGCGTGCCCGCGCCGCCGACGAGGACCGCAGGGCTGCCCAACGGGCGGCCGACGACGCCCGCCGCACCGCCCGAGCCCTGCGCGCCGAACGCGCGGAGATCGCAGGCGCCCCGGAGAACCTCCCTGAGCCCGAGGGCGACGCCCCGCGCCCCGCCCTCCCCGCGCTGCGCGAGGCCTACCGGGCCGCATCCCAGCTGTACGAGAAGGTGGGTGTCGGCGCCGACCTGCGCGCCGAACAGGCCCGGGCCGAGAGCGACGAGAGCGCCGCCCTCGCCGAGCTGGACCGGCTCACCAACAAGGTCCGCAGCCGCGCCGGCCAGCTCCTCGAGGGCACCGACGGAGCCGACGGCCCGTCGCGTCAGGCGGCCGCCGCCCGCGCCGAATCCCTGGTCCAGCTCCTGGAGACCCGTGCCTCCGCCGCGAGCGAGCAGCTCGGCCGGCTGCGCGGCGAGGCCGAGCGCCTCGCCCCGGTCGACGGCGAGACCCACCACACCGAGCTCCCCGACGAGCTGGTCCCCGCCGATGCCGAGCAGGCCCAGACGCTCCTGCGTACCGCCACGGCCGAACTCGGCACCGCCACCGGATCCCTGGACACCGCCCGCGCCGCCCACGCCGAACTGCTCCACGCCCACCGCACCGCCGAGGCATCTGCCGGAGGCTTCGACGAGACCGCCGCCCTGCTGCGCGACCTTCTCAGGGACCACGGCGCCGACGACGACCCGGAGGCTCCCGAGCCGTACCCCGGCAGCCTCGACGAGGCCCGGCAGTCCGCAGCCGAGGCCCGTCGCTCGCTGCGCGGCTGCACCGCAGACCTCTCCGCCGCCGAAAGCGCCGTGCGCGAGGCGAGCGACGTCCTCGTACGGCACGCCAACTCCACCCGCTACGAGCAGGTCCGCACCCCCGCCCGGCAGCAGATCCGGGAACTCCCGGCCGCGGCACTGCCCGAGCATGCCGAGAAGTGGGCCGCCGCCTTCGCGCCCCGGCTCCGCGTCCTCACCGACGAGCTCGCCCAGCTGGAGCGCAACCGCGACTCCATCGTCGACCGGCTCCGCGGACTCGTGGAGTCCGCACTCACCACCCTCCGTTCCGCCCAGCGGCTCTCCCAGCTCCCCGAGGGCCTGGGGGAGTGGTCCGGACAGGAGTTCCTGCGCATCCGATTCGAGGAGCCCGACCAGGCGACGCTCACCGAGCGGCTCGGCGACGTCATCGACGAGGCCACTCGCGCCGCCCTCAAGAAGAACTCCGACCTGCGGCGTGACGGCATGTCCCTCCTGCTGCGCGGCGTACAGGCGGCGCTGGAGCCCAAGGGCATCGCCGTGGAGATCCTCAAGCCGGACGCGGTGCTCCGTGCGGAACGCGTCCCGGTCGGACAGATGGGCGATGTCTTCTCCGGCGGCCAGTTGTTGACCGCCGCCATCGCCCTGTACTGCACGATGGCCGCCCTGCGCAGCAACGACCGGGGTCGCGACCGGCACCAGCACCGCCACGCGGGCACGCTCTTCCTCGACAATCCCATCGGCCGTGCCAACGCCACGTATCTGCTGGAGCTCCAGCGCGCGGTGTCGGACGCCCTCGGCGTGCAACTGCTCTACACCACGGGACTGTTCGACACCACGGCGCTCGCCGAATTCCCCCTGGTCATCCGGTTGCGCAACGATGCGGACCTGAGGGCGGGCCTGAAGTACATCAGCGTGGAGGAGCACCTGCGCCCCGGCCTGCCGCAGCAGGATCCGAACGGCGAGACGGTGCACGGAGAGATCACCGCGACCCGCATGTTCAAGCGCACACCGGCGACGCCCGACGCATCAGTGGCAGCCGAAGCCCCCGACGCGCCCCGGGCCCCCGAGTCACCCGGAGGTGCGGGGACACCGGCCGACTAGGGCGTGTGTCGGAAGTGCCGCCGTCCGCCCGAAGGGTGGGCCCGGCGTCCGGTGCGCGCGATCGCAAGGCGGAGGGTCGTCCTCGTACTGGACGTACTCGGACGACCCCGACAACGCAGCGAGCGTGCCGGGCGTCGCGGGGCAGGCGGGACTTCCGACACACGCCCCAGTGTGTGTCGGAAGTGCCGCCGGGGCATGCGCGGTCAAGCCCGAGACAGGTTGCCCGCACCCCGGCGGCGTATCCGAGCCGCCTCCCGGTCCTCGGCCCTCGCCGCCCGACGGGCCGCACGCCGCTCCCGGCGCAGCTTCCGTGCCGAGCTGCTGGGCATGGACACCACGCCATGGCGCTGGTTCCAGACCTGGCGGGTCACCCACACGTCCAGCACCGACCAGGTGGCGACCACCGTGCTGCCCACGCTGCTCATCACCATCGGGAAGGCCAGCCACGAGCCCGTCAGGGTGGCCAGGAACGCCACCATCGCCTGGATGATCGTCAGCGACATGATGAGCACGGCGCGCACGGCCGACGTACGGACCGGATCCGGCATGCGTCGCCGTCCCGCATGCTCCTCCACCCACAGCGGCTGCCGCGGGATCCGTGTCCCGCCCTCCGCCGGCGCCCCGGCGCTCCGACGCTCTTCCGTGTCCAAGGACTTCCAACTCCCCACCAGTGTCCGACTTCAGGGTTGTTGCCCGGCATGCGGCGTTTCTACGCAGGCGGACCTGATCGCCCTGCCGTACGCCCTCTCCGTAATCCCCTACCCCGTGCCGACGCTCGTACAGACAGACGAGTGAATCGTGGTGAAGATTCCCTCGATCTACCACGGAACGAAGACTTCCAGCCAACTGCCAGGTGGGTGAATGCGGCGCTCCGGCGGGGCTCTTCTGCCACTTTCGCGAACTTCATCTCACGGGATACCAGGACAACTCACGCCCACCGCCTGCCAGTCCGGCTGAAAATCGTCCGGACATGCCTTCGAGTTGTCTGTGACGCAGTAGTAGGCTCGCGCCGTTTATTGACGGAACACCGCCCCCGTACGAGGGGCTGAGCTGGGGGAGGCCATGCGCTTTCGCGGGAAGTCCATCCGCAGGAAGATCGTGGCGTTGCTGCTGGTGCCGCTCATCTCCCTCACCGCCCTCTGGGGCTTCGCCACCTATCTGACCGGCCGCGAGGCCAACCAGCTGTTGGGTGCGAGCACGATCGTGGAGAAGGTCGGCCATCCGCTGGAGGACACCGTCCGGGTGGTCCAGAAGGAGCGCCGGCAGACCCTCGTCTTCCTCGCGGACCCTCGCGCCTCCGACGCCCTTCCCCTGCTGCGCCGCGAACGTGCCGCCACCGACCGCGTCGTGGCGGACGTCAAGAAGAGCGCACAGCAGAAGAGTGTTCGCGACGCCCTGAGCACCGACGCCGAAGCGCAGCTCAATTCGATCCTCAGTGCCGTCGAAGGTCTCGGTGCGCTTCGCGACTCGGTCGAGAAGCGCACCATCGACCGTGATCAGGCACTCGATTTCTACAACGGCCTCATCGACCCCTGCTACCGCTTCCTGACCGGTCTCCACACCATGGAAGACGTGGTGCTGGACAAGCAGCTACGTGCTCTGGTCGGCGTCTCGCGGGCCCGCGAATTGCTGTCCCGGGAGGACGCCCTGGTTGCCTCGGCGCTCGTCGCCGGCCGGCTCGACGCCCCTGAACTCCGACGGATCTCCGACCTGGTCGCCAACCGCAAGCTGCTCGTCGAGATCAACAGCGAGGCCCTCCCGGCGGCGGAGCGGCGGCGGGTGGAGCAGTACTGGGCGAGCCCGGAGAGCGAGCCGCTGCGCACCGCGGAGAACAAGATTGTCGCCGCGGGCCCCACCGACGACCCCCGCGCGGTCGACGCCGAACGCTGGCAGGAAGTGGCCCCGCCGGTCCTGGACCGGCTCGCCAACGACTCGACCGAGATGAACAACCGCTTCCAGGACCGCGGCAGGCCCGCCGGATACAGCGTTCTGATCAAGGCCGGTGTCGCGGGCGTTCTCGGATTCCTCGCCCTGCTCGTGTCCGTCTTCGTCTCCGTACGCATCGGCCGTGAGCTCGTCCGGGACCTCTCCCGGCTCCGCAAGGACGCCCACGAGGTATCCGGCGTACGGCTGCCGAGCGTGATGCGCCGCCTTGCCGCGGGCGAGCACGTCGACGTCGAGACCGAGGCCCCGCATCTGAGGTACGAGAAGGACGAGATCGGCCAGGTCGGGCAGGCACTCAACACCCTGCAACGCGCTGCCGTCGAGGCCGCGGTCAAGCAGGCCGACATGCGCCGCGGTGTCTCCGAGGTCTTCGTCAACCTCGCCCGCCGCAACCAGGTGCTGCTGCACCGCCAGTTGACGCTGCTGGACGCCATGGAGCGCCGTACCGAGAACACCGACGAACTCGCGGATCTCTTCCGCCTGGACCACCTCACCACCCGCATGAGGCGGCACGCCGAAGGCCTCGTGATCCTCTCCGGCGCCGCGCCGTCCCGGCAGTGGCGCAAGCCGATCCAGCTGATGGACGTGGTGCGCGCGGCCGTCGCCGAGGTCGAGGACTACGAGCGCATCGAGGTCCGCCGGCTGCCGCGCCTCGGTGTGGGCGGGCCCGCCGTCGCCGACCTCACCCACCTGATCGCCGAACTCCTGGAGAACGCCACCGTGTTCTCGCCCCCGCACACCGCGGTCCAGGTGCACGGCGAACGCGTCGCCAACGGCTTCACCCTCGAGATCCACGACCGTGGTCTCGGCATGCCGCCCGAGGTCCTTCTGGACGCCAATCTGCGGCTCGCCGAGACGCCCGAGTTCGAGCTCTCCGACACCGACCGGCTCGGCCTCTTCGTGGTGAGCCGACTGGCCCAGCGACAGAATGTCCGGGTCTCCCTGCAGACCTCGCCGTACGGAGGCACGACCGCCGTCGTCTTCATTCCGGCGGCCCTGCTCACCGACGCCGCCGATACGCAAGGCTCGGGATTCCGCCTCGACCGGCGGGCCGAGAAGGCGATCGGCAGTGGCGGGAACGGCAAGGAGGGGCCGCACAGCGACAAGAACCGCAGGGACGGCGCAGCGGACCGGCGGTCAGCCGATCGCCCGGGCGAGTCCAGGCCCGGTGTACTCGCTCCGGTCCCCAGCGGGCTCGGGGACCCGACCGTCCTGGACGGACCGGTCGAACTCGAAGGGCCGGTCGACGCACTCGGCTTCATGGCGGATCCCGTAGTCGATTCCGTACTCGGCCCGGTTCTCGACGGAGGGTCCGACATCGAAGACACCGAGAGCGAACGCGGTGGCATCTTCCGCGCCCGCGACCTCCGGCGTGACGCCGACCGCGAACAGCACCAGCAGGCGTCCGACCAGATCTCCGGATCCACGGCCGGTGTCCGGGCGATGCGCTCCGGCGGCCCGGTGCCGCTGCCCCGCCGCAAGTCGCCGACGCTGGTCACCGACCGGGGGCGCCGCATCGACGATGCCGGCCGCGCGCACCCGACGACCACCGACCAGGAGCCCGCGGACACCGGAAGGGACAGCGCCGTGCCCTCGTACGACAAGGGCCGCTCCTCCTCCGCCCCGGGGCAGTCCACCAGCGACGCCTGGGCCTCCGCCGCCGTCACCGGGCGGCCCACCGAACCCCGGCAGCCCACCGGCTTCCGGTCATCCACCGAGCTCGCCGCACCCCCGTCGGCATCCCCCGAAGCGACACCACCGCCCGCACCCTCATCACCCCCGGGAACCGTGGGCGGACTGCCCCGCCGGATCCGGCAGGCCAACCTCGCCCCGCAGCTCCGCGAAACTTCCGGCGGACGTGCTTCCGAGCCGGCCCGCGTGGAATTGTCCGAGGACATCGAGCGGGACGCGGACGAGGTACGCAGCCGAATGGCATCGCTGCAGCGAGGCTGGCAGCGCGGCCGTCGGCAGAACGCCGAGGAAGCGACCGGGCCCGGTGAGACAGCACAAGGAACCACTCCGGGAGGGGACGGTCGATGACCGCACCGAACGCCGCAGCATCCAACGCCACACGCCAGGGATCCGGCGAACTCAACTGGCTGCTCGACGAACTCGTCGAGCGGGTCGGAAGTATCCGCAAGGCGCTGGTGCTCTCCAGCGACGGCCTCCCCACCGGCACGTCCAAGGACCTGACCCGGGAGGACAGTGAGCATCTGGCGGCCGTCGCCTCCGGATTCCACAGCCTCGCCAAGGGCGTCGGGCGCCATTTCGACGCGGGCCGTGTCCGTCAGACCGTCGTCGAGCTCGACGAGGCGTTCCTCTTCGTCACGGCAGCCGGTGACGGCAGCTGTCTCGCCGTGCTGGCCGACTCGGACTCCGACGTGGGGCAGGTGGCGTACGAGATGACACTGATGGTCAAGCGTGTGGGGGCACACCTGGCCAATGCCCCACGGACGCCCGGTCTGCCCGCCGGAGGGTGAGGGGCGGGCATGAGCGCTGACTCGTCCCGGGACACACCCCCCGGATCCCCGGCCGCTCCCACCGACCCGCAGTCGTCGCGGTGGTACGACGCCGATGCGGGGCCGGTGGTCCGTCCGTACGCGATGACCCGGGGCCGTACCAGCAGCGCGTCCCGCCACCGCCTCGACCTGATCGCGATCGTCGTCCCCGAACCGGCGGCCGACGACCCCGGCCGGGACCAGACGCTCTCCCCGGAACACGTGGAGATCGTCGAACTCTGCAGCAACATGCCCCAGTCGATCGCCGAGCTGGCGTCCGGTCTGGATCTCCCCGTCGGGGTGGTCCGGGTGCTGGTCGGCGATCTCGTCGAGGACGAGCTGGTGCATGTGACCCGTCCCGTTCCGCCGGCCGAGCTGCCGGACGTGAACATTCTTCGCGAGGTGATCAATGGCCTTCGGGCGCTCTAGCAGCAGCAGGCGGCCCGTGGAGCCGGTTACCTTGAAAATCCTGGTGGCGGGCGGCTTCGGCGTGGGCAAGACGACGCTGGTGGGCGCGGTCAGCGAGATCAGACCGCTGCGTACGGAGGAGCGGCTGAGCGAGGCCGGCCGCCCGGTGGACGACACGGCCGGAGTCGAGTCCAAGACCACCACCACGGTGGCCATGGACTTCGGGCGGATCACGCTCCGCGAGGACCTGGTGCTGTATCTCTTCGGCACACCGGGACAGGACCGCTTCTGGTTCCTCTGGGACGAACTGGCCCAGGGAGCCCTGGGCGCGGTCGTCCTCGCCGACACCCGGCGTCTGGAGGACTGCTTCGCAGCCGTCGACTACTTCGAGCAGCGCGCGATCCCGTTCGCCGTCGCTGTCAACTGCTTCGAGGGAGCCGACCGGTTCCCGACGGAAACGGTGCAGGCGGCGCTGGACCTCGACCCGGAGGTGCCGGTGCTCATGTGCGATGCGCGCGACCGGTCCTCGGTACGGGACGTGCTGGTGGCGGTCGTCGAGCACGCACTCGCCCGCGCGGACCGGTTCCGCGAGCCGGCCACCACCTGAGCACAGCGGCCGAACGCGGCCCGTACCCCCGCCGACCGGGGTACGGGCCGCGCGTCGTTGGGCCACCGGATGCGGGATCGCGGACGGAACCGCGTACTCCGTAACCGGGCACGGGGACCGTGTCCGCAACCGCCTCCGGGACCGCGAGCGGAGCCGCTACCTGCTGCCGGCGCCCTCCTCCTGCCAGCCCAGGCTCCGCTCCACCGCCTTGCGCCAGTTGCCGTACTCGCGCTCACGGATCTCCGGCTCCAGGTGCGGTTCCCACTCCACGTCGCGCTGCCAGTGCGTCTTGAGCTCGTCGAGCCCCGACCACACCCCGGTCGCAAGCCCCGCCGCGTACGCCGCGCCCAGACACGTCGTCTCGGAGATCTTCGGTCGGATCACGGGAACCCCCAGAACATCCGCCTGGTGCTGCATGAGCAGCCGGTTCGCCGTCATCCCGCCGTCCACCTTGAGCGTGGTGATCGGCACCCCCGAGTCCTGGTACATCGCGTCGACGACCTCACGCGTCTGCCAGCTGGTCGCCTCCAGAACGGCGCGGGCCAGATGGGCCTTGGTGACGTAACCGGTGAGCCCGGTGATGACCCCCCGGGCATCCGAACGCCAGTAGGGGGCGAAAAGACCGGAGAAGGCAGGAACGATGTACGCCCCGCCGTTGTCGTCGACGCTCGCGGCCAGCGTCTCGATCTCCTCGGCGCTCCGGATGATCCCGAGCTGGTCGCGGAACCACTGGACCAGCGCCCCGGTGATCGCGATCGAGCCCTCCAGGCAGTAGACAGGGGCCTGGTCGCCGATCTTGTAGCCGAGCGTGGTGATCAGCCCGCTCTTCGACGGCACGGGCCTGTTCCCGGTGTTGAGGAGCAGGAAACTCCCGGTGCCGTATGTGTTCTTGGCGGTACCCGGCTCGTAACAGGCCTGCCCGAAGACCGCCGCCTGCTGGTCGCCGAGCGCGGAGGCCACCGGCACCCCGGCGAGTGCGCCGACCGCGGTTCCGTACACCTCCGCCGACGACCGGATCTCCGGAAGCACCGCCGCCGGGACGTTCATCGCCGTGAGGATCGACGGATCCCACTCCAGCGTCTCCAGATTCATCAGCATCGTGCGCGACGCATTGGTCACGTCCGTGACATGGACCCCGCCGTCCGTGCCGCCGGTGAGATTCCAGATCAGCCAGGAGTCCATGGTGCCGAAGGCGATCTCGCCCCGCTCGGCTCGGCTCCGCAGCCCCGGTAGGTGGTCCAGCAGCCAGGCGGCCTTGGGACCTGAGAAGTAGCTGGCCAGTGGAAGCCCGGTGCTGTCCCGGAAGCGGTCCTGGCCGTCCGTGCCGCCGAGTTCGTGGCAGAGAGCGGCCGTACGGGTGTCCTGCCAGACGATGGCGTTGTGGACGGGCTGCCCGGTCGCCCGGTCCCAGAGCACGGTCGTCTCGCGCTGGTTGGTGATGCCGAGCGCGCTGAGTTGCTGCGCCCGCAGCCCGGCATGGGCGAGTGCACCTGTCACCACGGCCTGGACCGTGGTCCAGATCTCGCTGGCATCGTGCTCCACCCAGCCGGGTTTCGGGAAGATTTGGCGGTGCTCGCGCTGGTCGACGGCGACAATCGCGCCGTCCTGGTCGAAGATGATGCAGCGGCTCGATGTGGTGCCCTGATCGATGGCGGCGACGAAACTGCCCGTCATGACGTCCCCTTGTCGCAAGGTCGAGAATCCGAAGTGACAGAACCTGGATGACCGGAACCCGGGTGGCTGGTGCCCCTCCCGGCAAGATTTGCGCCGTCGCACTTCCCGGCACGCGCTCCCCCAAGGCCTTGAGGGCCAGGGGAGATCCCATCCGAGGACTTCCGGTCGCCGTGCGATCGCACGCACCGGTCGAAGCTCCTCATGGGGCGGACATGGCCGGTCACGCCCTAGAAGGCGGCATGGAAGACGACACCCGCCAGGAGCCCGCCCACCAGCGGTCCCACCACCGGGATCCAGGAGTAACTCCAGTCGGAGGTTCCCTTGTTCGGTATCGGCAGCAGTGCGTGCACCAGCCGCGGACCGAGGTCGCGGGCCGGATTGATCGCGTACCCGGTGGGTCCGCCGAGCGACAGTCCGATGCCCACCACCAGCAGGGACACCAGGAGTACGGAGATTCCGGAGCCGTAGACCCCAGCCCCTGCCTCCGCCACCGGCCCGATCTCGATCCCGGCGTTCTTTCCGAAGGCCAGGATCGGCAGCACCAGACCGGTTGTCGCGATGATCTCGGTGCCGAGGTTGGCAACCGGACTGCGGATCTCCGGAGCGGTCGAGAAGATCCCCAGCGTCGGCACGGCCGTCTTCTCGTCCGCGTTGGCGCGGAACTGCGCGTAGTACGTGAGCCAGGCCAGCAGCGCACCGATGATCGCGCCCACCATCTGCCCCAGGATGTAGAGGGGGACCTTGTCCCACTTCCCGGTGTCGACGGCGATGCCGACCGTGACCGCCGGATTGAGATGCCCGCCGGACAGCGGGGCCGCGGTGTACGCACCGGCCAGCACACCGAAGCCCCAGCCGAAGGCGATCACCACCCACCCCGCGGCTCTCGCCTTGGAGTGGTGGAGGGTGACGGCGGCGCACACACCCGCGCCGAACAGAATGAGGATCGCCGTACCGATGACTTCCCCGACGAAAATGTCTCCATTGCTCATGGCGCTCCTGGGGGTTGTCCGGCGGGTCTCGCCGGTCGCTTCCATGGCTACGGAGGCCGAGGGCAGGAAGGCTCGCTGCCCCGCCCGGCTGTCCGTGACGAGCGTGGTGACCATGTCGGACTGCCGCAGAGCGGGAGTGGCGGCAGCGACTGAGGAAAAAGTGTTCACCGATGCTGATCGGCCGTCAAGAATGCTGACAGCAAACCCAGTTCACGATGCACGGATCGGATGCTTCCGCGCGTTGCGGATGGGCGCGGGAGATCTCGGTGGACCGCGACGACAGTCGATCCGTGCCCGAGCAGCCCCTGATCGCCGGTCATTCCGGCGCACACCCCCGGAACCTGCCGTTCCGCCGCGCAGCTGCCACGTCGGCTCGCAGACCTCGGTGAGGGACGGTTCGTCGGGACCGACGCACGCCTCCTCGTACGCCGCCCGGGCGATCGAGGCGCGGAAGCTCTCAGGGGCGGGTCCACCGCCACCGCCGGATCGGTCGCGATGTCCGGAAGGTCGGGCACGGCCTTCGGGCAGGTGGGCGTCACCGTGGTGACGGCGCGGATACGGACCGGGTGTGCCGCGCCGTGCAGCCGCGTGCACTGTCCCCGGTGAACCATCCGGTCGCCACGGGTGTGCGTGTGCGACAGGCCCCTTACCCAGCAACAAATCTGGCGGAGCGTCAAAAGTGTTCCACGGTCAGCGGTTCTCGGCGAGCCACTTGGCAGCGATCTCCGCCAGCTCCCCGTCGCGCCCCGCCAGCATCATCCGGATCATCTGCACATCGCCGCGCAGCGACCATGCGGGGTGTCCGAAGGTGGCCGGATTGTTCTTCTCGATCAGGAAGTGCGCGGGCCAGGCCGTGCCGTACCCGATCAGGGGCAGCGCCGCGGCATATCGCTTCCGGCCACGGGCCAGGCCGTAGGCGGTGACCGCGAGCCCGGTCAGGGTCCCCGTCAGATGAACCCACCGGGTCGCCGCCCTGGAGTGCATCGCCACGTAGTAGGGCCAGAACTCTTCGTACGAATCGAACGTCTGCTGTGACATACGGGCACCGTAATGGCTGGGAGCGCAACCGGATACGGCCGGTCCGCGTCCGAGAGGAGGGATGAGTGGCCGGAACCCACGGGGGTGGTCCCGGCCACTCGTTGTTCCACCGCGCGCCGCGGGCTTCAGTGCCCTGCGACGGACCGCCGCGCCACCGGGAAGTCGAAGTAGGTGTCCGGGAACAGCTCAGGCTTGAAGGTGTAGTGCCACCACTCCTCGGCCAGATTCACGAAGCCGGCGTCCGTGAGCGTCGTCTTCAGGAACTGCCGGTTGGCTCGCTGCACACCCTGGATCCGCGGGTCGTCCGTGTGCGACAGCGTGTCGAAGCAGTCGAATCCCGTGCCCATGTCGACCGAGTTGTCCGGGAACCGCTCGGCCTGCGGCGCGTAACAGGGCACCAGTTGCTCGCCCGGCCGGTACGGCCTGGTCGGCGCGGCGGGCAGCCTCACCAGCGTCAGGTCCACCGTGCTGCCGCGGCTGTGTCCGGACTTCTCGGCGATGTAACCGTCCGTGAACAGCCGCGTCTTGTCGACCCGGGGGTAGAACTCGCCCTTCATCGCCTCGTCGTCGAGATCCTCGGCCCAGCGTACGAAGTGATCGACGGCCCGTTGCGGCCGATAGCAGTCGTACACCTTCAGCGAGTAGCCCCGGCGCAGCAACTGCGTCTGTGCCCGGTGCAGGGCCTGGGCCGCGGGCCGGGTCAGGATGCAGAGTGGCTGCCGGTACCCGTCGACCGGCTCGCCCAGGAAGTTGTGGCCGGTGGGATAACGCATCTCCTGGATGATCGTGGGGTCCACCGAACGCAGTGCGACGAACTCATCGGGCGCCTTCGGCTCGGTCTTCGCCTGCGCCGCGGGGGTGGCGGCGGTGACGGCGAGCAGGGCGGCGGCAGTGGCTGCCAGGACACGGAAAGCAGAAGCGATACCTGTCATGGGCGCATCATCCATGACTCACGGGGGCCCCGGAAGCACGATCGGATACAGTCCGCGCGTGTCCGCGCCAGAAAAGAAGACCGAGCGGAGGAAACGGGTGGAGCAACCGACGAAGGGCTCCCACTGCAGCAGTTGCGGAGCGCCGTATCCCTCGCCGGCAACCGAGATGTGGCCCCGCACCTGTACCGCCTGCGGCGACATCGCCTACCGCAACCCCCTCCCGGTCGCTGTCGCCCTGCTCCCCGTCACCGACCGGCAGGGCACCGCGCTCGTCGTCATCACCCGCACCATCGAGCCCCGGCGCGGCGGCCTCGCCCTGCCCGGCGGCTTCATCGACCACGCCGAGGACTGGCAACACGCGGTTGTCCGTGAACTCCGCGAGGAGACCGGCATCGAGGCCGACCAGCAGGACGTCCGCCTCGCCGACGCCCTCAGCGCGCCGGACGGTCACCTGCTCCTCTTCGGCCTCCTCCCGCAACGCCCGACCGCCGAGCTTCCGCCGTCCGTCCCCACCGACGAGACAGCCGGCCACAGCCTGCTCAGGGCCCCCGCCGAACTGGCCTTCCCCCTGCACACCCGGGCCGCCCGCGCCTGGTTCGAGGGGCGCTACCGCTACCGCTGACGGCATCACACCCCGCGCACCCGCACCGGGCAGGTCACCTCACCGTCCCCACCGTCCCGTTCCACCACGACCCGGCCGCCGGACAGCCGTGACGTGTACCGCTCGACCTCCGCCTCCTGCCATCCGTCACCCGCGTCCCGGACCACCAGTCCGCTCCCGGTGCGCCCAGGAGCCGGAGCCCACACCTCCAGTTCCAGCCCGCCGTCCGCGCCGCGCACCGGAATCACCGCACCCGCCCGGGCCAGCACCGGCACCCGGGACAACGGTGCATCGACCAGGACCTGCCCCGGCCCCTCGTGCACCTCGCCGGTCGCCGTGTCGTACCACCGCCCCCGCGGCAGCCGCACCGCCCGCCGATCCGTGCCCCGCTGCAGCACCGGCGCCACCAGCAGTGCGTCGCCGAGCAGAAACGCGTCCTCGCAGTCCCGCAGCGCCCGGTCCCCGGGCGCCCCCCACCACAGCGGCCGCACATACGGCGCACCCGTCAGCCGGGCCAGCTGCGCCAGCGTCACGAAGTACGGACGCAGCCGCTCCCGCTCCTCGAGCGCCGCCCTCGCGTGCTGCAGCACCTCCGGCCCGAACTCCCACGGCTCCCGCCGCCCCGCGTCCATCGCCGAGTGCGTACGGAACAACGGCAGAAAGGCACCCAGCTGGAACCACCGCAGATACAGCTCGGGGGACGGCGACCCGTCGAAGCCCCCCACATCAGGGCCCGAATACGGCACCCCGCACAGTCCGAGCCCCAGCACCAGCGCCAGCGAGGCGCGCAAGCCCGGCCAGCCCGACTCCACGTCGCCGGACCAGGTCCCCCCGTACCGCTGCATCCCCGCCCAGCCGGAACGCGAGAACAGGAACGGCCGCTCGTCGGGACGCAGTCGGCGGAGCCCCTCGTACCCGGCCCGCGCCATCGCCAGCCCGTACACATTGTGGGCCTCCCGGTGATCGCCCCCGAGGCCCTCCAGACAGTGCCGCGCCGACCGCGGCAGTGTCGGATCACCGAACGCCGTGAACGACACCGGCTCGTTCATGTCGTGCCACACCCCGGAGAACCCCTGCGCCAGCCGCTCCTCGTACAGACCGCCCCACCACTCCCGCACCTGGGGATCGGTGAAGTCCGGGTACACGCACTCCCCGGGCCACACCTCCCCGCGCACCGCCCGCCCCCGCGCGTCCCGCACGAACGCCCCGGCACTGCCGACCGCCGAACCGGCATCGAACACCGCGTTCCCCGGCTCCGCCTTCACCGCCGGATCGACGATCGACACCAGCCGCACGCCGTCCTCCTCCCGCAGTTCCTTCGCCAGCCCCGCCAGATCGGGGAACCGCTCACGGTCGACGGTGAACACCCGATGGCCGTCGTAGTGGTCGATGTCCAGATGCAGCACGGACAGCGGCAGCCTCCGCTCCCGGTACCCGGCGACCACCCGCCGGACCTCCCGCTCGCTCCCGAACCCCCAGCGGGCGTGCTGCGGACCGAGCGCCCAGGACGGCGGCAGCGCCGGCGCACCCGTCAGAGCCGTCCAGCCCTGAAGCACCCGGGCAGGCGTCCCCGCCAACGCCCAGCAGCGCAGCGGCCCCCCGTCCATCCGCACCTCGCACATCCCCGGACGGTCATGCCCGGACCCCGCGCCCTCCTCGCCCTCGCTGAGCGTCACCCGCCCCGCCCAGGTGTTGTCGTGGAACACCAGATGCGTCCCCGCGTCCGAGACCACCACCTGCACCGGCATCGTCAGATACAGCGGATCGTCACCGGGTCCGAAGCGCCCGCCCGGATCGGTGTTCCACAGCGCGTACGAACCGTCCCGCAGCCGAGGCCCCGCCCCCCGCCCGCCCAGCCCGAAGAACCTGGCGTCCGCCGGCAGCTCGGACCGCTGCACCCACCGGGCGGAGCCCCCTGCCACCGGCTCCCACCATCGCGGTGGCAGTTCCCGCCGGAGCACCACACCGCCGGGCGTGCGCAGTTCCACCGCCCCGTGCCGGGACACCACCACGGTCAGCCGCTCCGACACCACCTGCCAGCCACCGTCCTTGCCCGGCTCCAGCAGGGCACGCGGATCCGGCTCCGGCGCCGGACCGGGAAGCGCGTACGACGGCAGCGGCTCCGCCCCGTCCCACGCCCAGAACACCGCACCGCCCGCCGAAACCTGGATGCACAGCTCCGAACGGGCGAACCTGACCACACCACCACCGGGCCCGGGCTCGGCCCCGGCCAGCAGACCGGGCACCCTGGCCCGCTCCGGGCCGCGGGGAGACAGCGCCCGCGCATCCGCACGTTGCCGCCGCCAGGCCGAGCGCACCGTGCGCATCCCCCGCACCGAACCCACCATTTTCACCGAGCGCACCAGGTCACGACCGTTCATGCAGTTCACCCTGCCACCCGACGAGGCGTCAGCGGGCTCCGTTCAACTTCCGTTCACCCGTGGCCGGACCACATAGCCGGACAAGTAACCATGGGTGGGGAACCCTGGTGCGGAAGACGATCACGTGGCATCGTCCGTGACACGCCCACCCCGCGTACCCGTACAGCCAGGGAGCCGCCCCATGACCTCAGCAGCGAACGAAGCCCCCCTCTGGCAGCCCGACCCCGAGCGCATCGCCGCCGCGGCGGTCACCCGCTTCCAGAGCTGGGCGGCCGAGCGGTACGGAGCGCCGGCCGAAGGCGGCTACCCGGAGCTGCACCGCTGGTCCGTCGACGAACTGGAGACCTTCTGGCAGGCCGTCGCCGACTGGTTCGACATCCGGTTCTCCACCCCGTACGAGACCGTCATCGGCGACCGCACCATGCCCGGCGCCCAGTGGTTCCCCGGCGCCACCCTCAACTACGCGGAACACGCCCTGCGCACCGCCGAGGACCCCCTCCGCGCCGGCGCGCCGGCCCTCCTCCATGTCGACGAGACCCACACCCAGGTCCCGGTCAGCTGGTCCGAACTCCGCCGTCAGGTCGGCTCCCTCGCCGCCGAACTCCGTGCTCTGGGGGTTCGCCCCGGCGACCGCGTCAGCGGCTACCTCCCCAACATTCCGCAGTCGGTCGTCGCGCTCCTCGCCACCGCGGCCGTCGGCGGCGTCTGGACCTCGTGCGCCCCGGATTTCGGTGCCCGCAGCGTCCTCGACCGGTTCCAGCAGGTCGAACCCGTCGTCCTCTTCACCGTCGACGGCTATCGGTACGGCGGCAAGGAACACGACCGCTCCGAGACGGTCGCCGAACTGCGCCGCGAACTCCCCACCCTGCGCGCCGTCGTCCACATCCCGCTGCTCGGCACCCCCGCCCCCGAAGGCGCCCTCGAATGGTCCGCACTCACCTCCGCGGACACCGAGCCCGTCTTCGAGCAGGTCCCCTTCGACCACCCGTTGTGGGTGCTGTACTCCTCCGGCACCACCGGGCTCCCCAAGGCGATCGTCCAGTCCCAGGGCGGCATCCTCATCGAGCACTTCAAGCAGCTCGGACTGCACTGCGACCTCGGGCCCGACGACCGGTTCTTCTGGTACACCTCCACCGGCTGGATGATGTGGAACTTCCTCGTCTCCGGCCTGCTCACCGGCACCACCGTCGTGCTGTACGACGGAAGCCCCGGCTACCCGGACGTCAGCGCCCAGTGGCGCGTCGCCGAACAGACCGGCGCCACCCTCTTCGGCACCTCCGCCGCCTACGTCATGGCGTGCCGCAAGGCCGACATCCACCCGGGCCGCGACTTCGACCTCTCGCGCATCCAGTGCGTGGCCACCACCGGCTCCCCGCTCCCGCCCGACGGCTTCCGCTGGCTCCACGACGAGGTCGCGGACGACCTCTGGATCGCCTCCGTCAGCGGCGGCACGGACGTCTGCAGCTGTTTCGCCGGGGCGGTCCCCACCCTGCCCGTACACATCGGCGAGCTCCAGGCACCCTGCCTCGGTACGGACCTCCAGTCCTGGGACCCGGCGGGCAAACCGCTCTCCGGCGAGGTCGGCGAACTGGTCGTCACCAACCCGCTGCCCTCGATGCCCATCCACTTCTGGAACGACCCGGACGGCAGCCGCTACCGCGACAGCTACTTCGAGATGTACCCCGGCGTCTGGCGCCACGGCGACTGGATCACCCTCACCGACCACGGCTCGGTCATCATCCACGGACGCTCCGACTCCACCCTCAACCGGCAGGGGGTACGGATGGGCTCCGCCGACATCTACGAAGCGGTCGAACGCCTCCCCGAGATCCGCGAATCCCTGGTCATCGGCCTCGAGGAGCCCGACGGGGGGTACTGGATGCCGCTCTTCGTCCACCTCGCCGACGGTTCCGCCCTCGACGACGGCCTGCGCGACCGGATCAAACAGACCATCCGCGACAACCTCTCGCCGCGCCACGTCCCGGACGAGGTCATCGAGGTACCCGGCATTCCGCACACCCTCACCGGCAAGCGCATCGAGGTTCCGGTCAAGCGCCTCCTCCAGGGAACGGAGCTGGCCAAGGCCGTCAACCCCGGCTCGATCGACAACCTCGGACTGCTCCACTTCTACGAGGAACTGGCCCGCAAGCGCCACTGACGGTCCGCACTGTCAGTGCCCGCGATTACTCTGAGTGAGCAATGTTCGACAGCGCACGGGGGAGTCATGGCGCACACAGGGAACACCAGGAAAACCACGTCCATGCGACGCACGCTGCGCCGCGAAGCACCGAGCACCATCGGCCTCCTGGCCGACGAGCAGGACTTCGCGGCCATGCGGCACTACCGCACCTTCACCTTCGACGACCACACCGTCTATCTGCAGCAGGTCGAGGGTCTGCTGAAAATCCTCGCGGCCCAGGGCATGCACACCACGGTCGCCCTCTTCGACCCCGAGGAATACGCGGAATACTGCGCCGAATCCGGGCTCGCGCCCGACGCGCCGGCCAGCCGCAGTCGTTTCACCGCCGAAGTCGCGGCTGCCGGAGCCACCGTCGCCTACACCGGACAACCCATCGACACCCTGATCCCGCTCCTCGTCTCCCGAGCGGTCCGCCAGGCCACCTGGGAGTACGCCACGGTGCTCCTGGCCGACCTCGGTGAATGCGCCGACTGCGGCCAGGACATCGGCCGCGCCGCTTTCGACCGGGCCTCCCACCTTCTGATGCGCACCCTGGAAACGGCGGGTCCGGGAACCCACCACCTCGTCTGCAGCACCCCCACGGAGAACGAGCAACTGCTCGCCGTCCTCCACACCGAGCGCGGCGCGACGGGGCCGGCCCGACTCGAATCCGGAGAGGGAGCAGAGTTCGTCACCGTCCTCGCCGTCGGCGTCGCCCTCGAAAGCCACGGCGGACTCGTCCTCCGTACGAGCAACCCCGGGACCCCGGACCGGGTTCACGGCTGGCGCCTGACCCGCGGCAGCCTCGTACCGCTCACCGCCGGCGAGGTCTTCAGCGCCTACTGCACCGACGCGGACACCGGCGACCCGGTCTCGCCGGAGTCGGGAGTGGAGTACTGCGCAGGCTTCGACATCGGCGCCGACGAACCGGAGGCCCACCGCTGAGATGAGGAAGGGGCTCCCCGCCACC
>NZ_JBHVEE010000094.1:0-40034 GCF_042802415.1 Streptomyces sp. NPDC057486
CGGCACGGCGGATTTCCGATCGGCTGTGGGGCCATCGCCGCGTCCACGGCGAGCTGCCAGGACCGGCTGGTGTCGATTTCGTGACGCTCCCCGGCGACCGGGGTCACCGGTTTCGGCGGGCATGGGGGCCTCGGTTCCTGAGCGCGAGCCGCTGTCCGTGCACATCGGGACCGAGTACCCCTGGTTCGGCTTGCCCTGGGGGTAGCTCCGCCGCAAGGGCTTCCGGCCGCTTGCGATCGCACGCACTGGACGGCGCTCCTCGGGCAAACATTGCCGGTCACAGCGCCGGCAAGGCCGCGCGAGAAGGCGAAGCACGGGCGGGCCCCGAGGTCAGGCGCCCGCCTCAGGGTTCGCCGGTGATTCAGGGGCCGGTTCCGGTGCCCGTGGCAGGAAGGCGTGCAGCCACCTCTCCGTATGCGCGACATGTGCGGACGCCGCGGCCGCCGCCGCCACCGGGTCCCTGTTCGCGATCGCCGTCGCGATCGCTCGGTGGTCCTCGTCGCTGGAGCGCTTGATGCGGGGGCCATCGGGCAGGGTGAAGACCTGGTACGTGCGGGAGCGGGCGCGGAAGACCCCCAGGAGGGACTTGAGGGTCGGGTTGCCGCCGATGCGGGCGATCTCCGCGTGGAAGTCCTGGTCGAGCGCCGAGACCCGGTCCGGATCCTCGGTGGCCTCCATCGCCTCCATGTACGCGAAGATCGTGCTCAGCGACTCGGGCGTGATCCGCGCCGCCGCCTGCGCCGCCGCGTGCGACTCCAGGACGCGCCGTATCTCGTACATCTCCAGGAGCCCGGTCAGCGGCAGCAGGTCGACGGTGAGCGAGAGACTGCCGACGATGTCCTCGGGCCGGAGCTGCGAGACGTACGTGCCGGAGCCATGGCGCGGTTCGATCACGCCGAGCGCCGCGAGCATGCGGACCCCCTCGCGCAACGAGCCGCGCGAGACACCGAGTTCCTCGCAGAGGTCGCTCTCGGGTGGGATGCGCTGTCCGGCGACGAGACGCCCGTCGGCGATCATGCGGCGCAGGCCGTGGAACGCCTGGTCGACTGCGGACATCGCTTCCCCTTCCAAGACATCGGCGGCGGCGGTCAGGTGGAACCGCCCACGGTCGAATGTGCTGCCGATCCTACAGACTCATTGGATCTCTTCCATGATTCCTTCCCAAGTCATCTGATGACCTCGCGGGTCTCAGGTAACCAATTCGTGAACAACCTTGTTCTTTCCTGAGCCCAGTGTCAGGATGCGGCGCAAGTCATCCGACCTCTTTCTGTGACTGTCTGATGTGTTGACCGCGGCGTCCGCCGAGTCGACGAGGCCAAGGGGAGATCTTGAACCACCTGAGCGAGACCTGCGTCACCACGGCGCCCCGCCCCCTGCTGCTGGCCGACGGCCGGCCGGCGATCGAGGCGTGGTCGCTGCTGGCCGCGCACCAGCACCTCAACCACGGGTCGTTCGGGGCGGTCCCGCTCGTCGCGCAGCGGGAGCAGGGTCGGCTGCGCGAAGAGATGGACCGCTCGCCCGGTACCTGGTTCCCGGCCCTGCCGGCACGCGTGGCGGCGGCGCGGACGGAGATCGCCGCATTCCTGCGGGTCCCCGCCGACGACCTCGCCCTCGTGCCCAACGCGAGCGGTGGTGCGAGCGTGGTCTACGCGAACGTCCCGGCGAGGCACGGCGGCGAGATCGTCGTGACCGACCACGGCTACGGCGCGGTGACCATGGGTGCCCGCCGTCTCGCACGCCGCTGGGGCGGCACCGTCCGGACCGCGCAGGTCCCGCTCGACGCAGGCGAGGACGAGGCGTACGAGGCCGTGGCCGCCCAACTCACCGGCGCCACCGGGCTGATCGTCCTGGACCACATCACCTCGGCCACCGCCCGCTGGATGCCGGTGGAGCGGATCGGCGCGCTGGCGCGAGAGCGCGGGATTCCGCTCCTGGTCGACGGCGCACATGTGCCTGGCCTCGCCGAAGACCCGCTCGCGGGCCTGGACTGCGACGCGTGGATCGGCAACCTGCACAAGTTTGGCTGCGCGCCTCGCGGTACGTCGGCCCTCGTCGCCCGAGGACCGCTGCGGGACGCGCTCTACCCGCTGATCGACTCCTGGGGCGCCGAGGAACCGTTCCCGCACCGCTTCGACACCCAGGGCACCATCGATGCGACGAGCTATCTCGCGGCCCCGACCGCCCTCGACTTCATCGACGGCGTCTGGGGCTGGGACACGGCCCGTACGTACATGACGGAACTCGCGGACTACGCGGAACGCCTCATCGGTGACGCCTTCGCCGAGGCCACCGGCGTCGGCGCCGCCGTTGACGTCGGCATGCCGGTCAACGCGCTGCGCCTCGTACGGCTCCCGGACGGTCTGGGCACGACCCACGCCGCGGCCGACGCGCTGCGCGACCGGGTTGCCGCCGAACTGGGCGTCGAGGCCGCGTTCACGAGCTTCGGCGGCGCCGGGTACTTCCGCCTGTCGACGCACGTCTACAACACGGCCGCCGACTACGAGGACTTCGTCGAGCGTTGCGTTCCCGTGCTCGTCGACTGGGCCCGCGCCCCGCAGGCCGTGTCCCAGTGACCCCCCGCAGATCCCTGTCCTGCATCACCGTCACCGATCCCCTGGAACTGGGAGGACAACAGTGTTGAGCAGAAGAAGGACCGCCACGGCGCTCTGTCTCGCCGCCGCTCTCGTGCTGTCGGGCTGTGCCGTGGGAGGGGGCGCCGCCGCTGACGGCACCGTCACCCTGCACATGGTCGAGAGCCTCACCAACCCCACCCGTACCGCGGTCCTGAAGGACCTCATAGGGGAGTTCGAGAAGCAGAACCCCAAGATCAAGGTCGATCTGATCTCGCCGCCCACCGATCAGGCGGACCAGAAGATCCAGCAGATGCTCCAGTCCGGCAGCGGCATCGACACCTTGGAGGTCCGGGACATCACGTCGGGGCCGTGGTCGACCAACCGCTGGCTGTACGACATGAGCAAGGACCTGCAGGGTTGGGCCGGCTGGGACGAGCTGACGGAGAACACCGTCAAGTACGCCAAGGACGCCAAGGGCCGCACCTACTACATCCCGTACGGCTTCTACGGACTCAGCCTCTTCTACCGCAGCGATCTGGTCACCGGGGCTGGCTTCAAGAACCCGCCCGCGAGCTGGGACGACCTCCTCGAGCAGGCCACCGCGATCCAGAACCCGGGCAAGCGCCAGTACGGGTACGCGTTCCGGGGCGGGACGAACGCCAACAGCAACGCCGTGGCCGTCATCGAGGCGTACGTCGCCGACAAGATCGACCGGGACAACGGCTTCAAGCTCACTGACGGCAGGACGATCTTCTCGGCGCCGGAAGCGCTCACCGCACTCAAGACGTACTTCGCCCTGTTCAAGAAGGCGTCGCCGCCGTCGTCCGTCGCCTGGGGCTACCCGGAGATGGTCGAGGGCTTCTCCAACGGCTCGACGGCGTTCCTCCTCCAGGATCCGGAAGTCATCGCGACGCTCGGCGAGTCGAAGGCGATCAGCCAGCAGCAGTGGACCACGGCGCCGCTGCTCACCGGGCCCAGCGGCAAGGCCGTCCAGCCGGTGGCGACCGCGGGCTGGGGGATCGCCGCGGGAAGCAAGCACAAGGCGGAGGCCACCAAGCTGGTCAAGTTCCTCGCCGAGGGCGACGCGGCCACCACGTTCGACAAGAAGAACAGCCTGGTGCCCATTCTGAAGAGCGCCGCCGACGACACGTACTACAAGACCGGCGCCTGGGCGAGCTACGTGAAGATGACAGAGGACCCGGACGCGTACATCACCGTCACGCAGCCGCGTGACTCCTCCTGGTGGACCGAGTGGATCCAGAAGTCTGACGCCGACATCCAGAAGGTGTTGCTCGGCAAGATGACGCCCGAGCAGCTCCTCACCGGCTGGGACACCTACTGGACCGCCAAGTGGAAGAGTCAGTGAAGGAGCCGGTGGCGTCCCCCTCCGCGCGGCCGGAGGGGGAGCAGGGCGGGACGCCCACGCCCACCACCTGTAGCACGGACGCCGCCGTGGGGGCCCGCCCGGACGCCGGCCCGGATGTCGGTAAGGGCGTCCGTCCCGGCGCCGGTGGGCGCGGCTCCACCGCCACCTCGACCTCCGCCCCCGCCCCGGCGGCCCCCCGCCCACGCCGACCCGTCTTCACCGGCCGTCAAGGGCTGACCGTCGCCGCCTTCATGGCCCCGGCCGCCCTGTTCGTCGCGGTGTTCATCTACTACCCGATGATCGCGGGCAGTCAGATGGCCTTCCGGAACTGGAACCTGAACGATCTCACCGACACCTCCTGGGTGGGGCTGAAAAACTTCCGGGAGATCTTCACCGACCCGGTGTTCGGCACGGTCCTGAGCAATACCGGGATCTGGGTCGTGGGATCGATCGTGCCGCAGTTCGTCATCGGGTTCGCGATCGCGCTGTGGCTGCGCCGCCGGTTTCGTTTCCGCGGGCTCTACCAGGCATTGATCTTCTTTCCGTGGGCCATTTCAGGATTCCTGATCGGCATCCTGTTCCGCTGGATGTTCAACAGTGAATTCGGTGTCGTCAACGACTTGTTGGAGAAGGTCGGTCTGATCAATGAGCCGATTCCCTGGCTTGCCGATCCGAAGACTGCGATGGTCGCCGTACTCATCGCCAACATCTGGTACGGCGTCACGTTCTTCGCCATCATGATCCTCGCCGCTCTCCAGTCCATCCCGGACGAAATCTACGAAGCGGCCGAGATCGACGGCGCGGGCAAGGTCCGCACGCTGTTCCAGATCACGATTCCCTCCATCCGGGGAACGCTGTCGCTGACCGTACTGCTCCGCGTCATCTGGATCTTCAACTTCCCCGACCTCATCTTCGCGATGACCGGCGGCGGACCGTCCAACGAGACGCACATCGTGACCACGTGGATGATCACTGTGACCCAACAGGGCGACTACGGAAAGGCGTCGGCGATCGGCCTCATCGTCGTTGCGATGCTTCTGGTCTTCTCGGTCTTCCATCTGACTGCCACGCGCGAGAAGTCGGCCACCGGCGGAAGGCCGACCACCGGCGGGAAGTGGGCCACCGGCCGCAATCCGAGGACGCGCAAGAAGAAAGGAACGGTTTCGTGATCGGGAAGGAGTCCGCCGCAGGGCGCACCGTCCGTATCCTCTTTCTCTCCCTCTGGCTGGCAGTCACGGTGTTCCCGCTGTACTGGATCACCGTCACGTCCTTCAAGAGCCCCGGGACGATCTTCTCCTTCCCGATCTCCTACTGGCCCACGCACTTCTCCCTGGAGAACTACACCGGGCTTTTCCGCGAGGCGAAGTTCGGGGTCTATCTCACCAACAGCCTGATCATCGCGACGGCCGCCGGAACGGTGGCGACCGCGATATCGATGCTGTCGGCGTACGTGCTGGCCCGTTTCGAGTTCCGCAGCAAGGCTGCGGTGCTGATGGCGGCCCTCGTCACGCAGATGATCCCGTCGTTCATCGCGCTCGGCCCGCTCTACATGATGATGACGGAACTGAACCTGGTGGACAGCCGGTTCGGGCTCACCCTCGTCTACATCGCGGTATGCATTCCCTTCTGCACGGTCATGCTCCGCGGTTTCTTCGAGAACATCCCGGATGCACTGGAGGAAGCCGCCATGATCGACGGCTGCTCACGCCTCGGGGCCCTGTTCCGGGTGCTCCTTCCGGTGATGCGGCCCGGAATCGTCGCCGCCTTCATCTTCAACTTCGTCAACTGCTGGAACGAACTGTTCCTGTCGGTGACCCTGATGAACGGCGACGCCCGCAAGACGGTCCCCACGGCGCTGAACGGCTTCATCTCCAGCTTCAACATCGACTGGGGCTCCATGTCCGCCGCGGCGGTCCTCACCATCGCCCCGACGATGATCCTCTTCGCCTTCGCGAGCCGCCATATCGTGCAGGGGCTCACTTCGGGGGCGGTCAAGGGGTAGGGCAACGAAGGAAGTTCCTGCAGGAGCGGGGCATTGAGGTCGCCGTCCACCGAAGCATTCCGCGCGCGACCCCCGTCGAGCAGGCCGCGATCGAGCCGGGCCATTGGGCCGAACCGGTCGCCGCGCTCGCCCCGTCGGTGGTCGACGGGGCGCCGCTCGGCTGCGCCGGAATCCGCGTGTGCGGGGAGCCGGGACGGATCGAGGACCTTCGGTACAGCAGCGTCATCCCGTGCAACCTGACGCCCGGCAGCGACGTCGGACGCCGGCGTGGGTCGCTTGTGTCGAGCCGGTCCCGGACCTGCTCGCAGCCAACCGGCACGGCACGCACCGAGGCCCTTGGCGGGAGGCGGTGTTCGGACCTGGCGTGGGGGTATCTCGAGGGCTTCCGCTGGACGCGCTCCGTGCGCCGATCATGCTTCCGGTTCACCACATCAGGGTCAATGTCGTGGTTTTGCGCCTCACTTCCCTTTTCTGCTTCGAAGATCGCTCTGCGGCATCCGACGCACAGGCGGCAAGACCGTTGCCCCCGTGTGTCCTGGCCGCACAGGTGAAGCAACGAACAGGAAGGAGGACGGCATGCACCTGACTCCACATGAGCGGGAGCGTCTACTGGTCCACGTGGCGGCGGATGTGGCCCGGCGGCGCCGTGATCGTGGGTTGCTGCTGAACTACCCCGAGGCCATGGCGCTGCTGACAGCGCACGTCTATGAAGAGGCGCGGGGCGGTGCGACGGTCGACTCTGTCATGGAGTCGGGGCGTCATGTGCTGCAACGCGGCGAAGTGATGGAAGGCGTTCCGGAGATGATCGCCAACGTCCAGGTCGAGGCGACGTTCCCGGACGGGACGAAGCTGGTGACCATTCACGATCCGTTCGACGAGTCGGCCGAGGAGGTGGACGTCCACCCCGGAAAGCTGGAACTGCTGCCGGACGAGGAGCAGTTCGCGGTGAGGATCAACGAGGGTCAGGAGCCCGAGGACCTCTGGGTGAGCAACCCTTCGGACCGTCCGATTCAGGTCGGTTCCCACTACCATTTCGCCGAGGCCAACGAGGGCCTTGTCTTCGTCCGCGACGCCGCGTGCGGCAAGCGGCTGCACATCGCCTCCGGGACGTCGGAGCGGTTCGAGCCCCGTGCCGAGCGCAGCGTGCAGTTGGTGCCTCTCGCGGGCGACCGTGTCGTCCTGGGGCTGCAGATCGGGAAGACGGAACAGGGGGTGCAGCTCGATGGGCACCGAGACTGACCGGACGCCCGGGCTGCTGACGCGGTCCAGGTATGCAGACCTCTACGGTCCGACCAAGGGCGACCGGGTCCGGCTCGCCGACACCAACCTTGTCATCGAGATCGATGAGGACTGGTGCGGCGGGCCCGGCCTCAGCGGCGACGAGATGGTCTTCGGTGGCGGCAAAGTGATCCGCGAGTCGATGGGGCAGTCGCACATCCCGCGCGACGACCCCCGGAAACCGGTGGACACCGTGATCACGGGTGCACTCGTCCTGGATCACTGGGGCGTGGTGAAGGCCGACGTCGGCCTGCGCGACGGCCGGGTCCAGGCGATCGGCAAGGCCTACAACCCCGAGACGATGTCGCCGAGGCACGAGGGTTGTGCCGGACGGGCCTCGGACTTCATCGTGGGGCCCGAGACCGAGGTGATCTCTGGCAACGGCCGGATCCTGACAGCGGGCGGCGTCGACACCCATGTGCACTTCCTGTGCCCGGAACAGATCCATGAAGCGCTCGCGTCGGGCGTGACCACGCTGATCGGCGGTGGCACCGGACCCGCCGAAGGGAGCACCGCCACCACCGTCACACCTGGCAAATGGCACATCCAGACCATGTTCGAGGCGCTCGACGCCCATCCGGTCAACATCGGCCTGCTCGCCAAGGGCAGCACGGTGTCGGAGAAGGCGTTGCGCGACCAGGTCTGCGCCGGTGCCCTCGGCTTCAAGATCCACGAGGACTGGGGTGCGACGCCGGCCGTGATCGACGCCGCATTGCGGGTGTGCGACGAGACCGGCGTCCAGGTGGCGCTGCATGCCGACTCGCTGAACGAGTCCGGGTTCGTGCACAACACCCTGGCCGCGACCAGGAACGGTGACAAGTACCGCAGCCTGCACATCTTCCACGTCGAAGGTGCCGGCGGCGGCCACGCACCCGACATGATCAGCCTGGTGAGCCGGCAGAACGTGCTGCCCGCCTCGACGAACCCGACCCGGCCCCTGACGCTCAACACTGTCAAGGAGCATGTCGACATGATGATCGTCTGCCACCACCTCAACCCCGAGGTCGAGGCGGACATGGCGTTCGCCGACTCCCGGATCCGGCCCTCCACCATGGCCGCGGAGGACCTGCTGCACGACATGGGCGCCATCTCGATGATGTCCTCCGACGCCCAGGCCATGGGACGCATCGGTGAAATGATCATGCGGACCTGGCAGACCGCCCACGTCATGAAATCCCGCTACGGCCACCTTGAGCAGGACACCGCCGAAGCCGACAACTTCAGAGCCCGGCGCTACATCGCCAAATACACGATCAACCCGGCCATCACCCATGGCATCGACGACGAGGTCGGCTCCGTCGAGCCGGGCAAACTCGCGGATCTGGTGCTGTGGGAACCCAAATTCTTCGGGGTGAAGCCGCACATGGTCATCAAGGGCGGCCAGATCGCCTATGCGCAGATCGGTGACGCCAACGCATCGATCCCGACACCTCAGCCATACCTGCCGCGCCCGGTGTGGGGGTCTCACGGCCGATCCCCGAGGACGAACTCCGTCAATTTCGTCTCCGAATCGGCCCTCGGCGGTGAACTGTCCGAGATCGGGCTGCTCAAGCCGCTGCGCGCGATCAAGAACACCCGTGCGGTGACCAAGGACAGCATGGTGCACAACGCCGGCCGGCCGGAAATCGTCGTGCACCCCGACACCTTCGACGTCACCATCGGCGGTGCCACCACCTCAGACGTACGCACCGAGGTCGAGGGGCAACTGGTCGGACGGCACTACGCCACCGAACTTCCCCTGGCACAACGCTACTTCCTGTTCTGATCCACACCTTCCGTCCTGGCCGAACCGACTCGGCCGGGACGCCTGACCTGTGAAAGGCGGGCCGCTCACCCCATGAGCCGTGCTGCCCTGCTCGTCCTGGCCGACGGCCGCTTTCCCGCCGGGGGCCACGCACACTCCGGTGGGGTGGAGGCCGCAGTCTCCTCCGCAGCCGTATACGACGTCGCGAGCCTGGAAGCGTTCTGCCGCGGCCGTCTGCACACAGCCGGGCTGACAGCGGCCGGGCTGGCCGCCGCAGCGGCCACCGGATACGACCCGCTGTCCCTGGACGACGCCGCCGACAGCCGCACACCCATGCCGGCCCTGCGGCAGATCGCGCGCCGACTCGGCCGCCAGATGATGCGTGCGGCCCGCGCCACCTGGCCCTCGGCCGACCTCGACCACCTCGCCCGGGCCCGGCCGCAAGGAGCCCATCAGCCGATCGTCCTCGGCGTCGCAGCCCGCGTCGCCGGGCTGACGCCGCTGGACGCCGCGCAGGCAGCCGCGTACGAGAGCATCGGCGGACCGGCGACCGCGACCGTGCGGCTGCTCAGCCTCGACCCGTTCGACGCCACCGCGCTGCTGGCCCGGCTCACCGATGAACTCGACGACGTGGCCCGCACCGCAGCGGACGCTGCCGATCGTGTCGCCGTCGAGGGCGTCCACGTCCTGCCGGCCGCATCATCCCCGCTGCTGGACATCACCGGTGAGCAGCACGCTGCCTGGACCGTCCGCCTCTTCGCCTCCTGAACCGTTCACCGACCTGGAGCCACCTGTGCATCTTGACCCCTCCCTGCCTCTGCACCACCACACCCACAGCACCGAGCCACTGCACCCGGACGGAAGCCGTCGGGCGCTGCGGATCGGGCTCGGCGGGCCCGTCGGATCGGGCAAGACCGCAACCGTCGCGGCCCTGTGCCGCGCACTGCGGGACCGCTACTCCATCGCCGTCGTCACCAACGACATCTACACCCGGGAGGACGCCGAGTTCCTGCGCCGGGAAGCGGTCCTCCCGCCGGAACGGATCACCGCAGTGGAGACCGGAGCCTGCCCGCACACCGCGATCCGGGACGACATCTCCGCCAACCTCGAAGCGGTCGAACAACTGGAGCAGACGCTGCGCCCCCTGGACCTGATCCTCGTCGAGTCCGGCGGAGACAACCTCACCGCGACGTTTTCACGCGGCCTCGTCGATGCCCAGGTATTCGTGATCGATGTGGCCAGCGGCGACGACATCCCCCGGAAGGGAGGCCCCGGCATCACCACCGCCGACCTCCTCGTGATCAACAAAACCGACCTCGCACCGTACGTAGGCGCCGACCTGGACACCATGGCAACCGACGCGCAGAAACAGCGAGAGGCCCTGCCCGTCGCCTTCACGAGCCTCACCGCGGCCGACGGGATCCGCCCCGTCGCCCGCTGGGTCACCTCCCGCCTCGCCGCGTGGTGCGGCGAAGTCGCCGCATGACCGGCACAGCGCAACTCGAGAGCCGCTGCGAGCTCACCCCGGGCGCCCTGCCGACCGGGGAGCAGCGCGTACCCGACGCCACGAGCCGCGCACCCGAGGAGCAACCCCGTGACGCCCACCCCGCGGGGGTCTGCGCCGCCGCGCGTGTCCGCGCCGATCACAATGGACGCGCCACGACACTCCCGGTGTTGCACAGCGACGGCCCGTTCCACCTGCGCCGCCTACGCCCCCGCGGCGCACGGGCCCGGGTCACCGTGATCGGCGCGATGAGCGCGCCGCTCGGCGGGGATCGGCTCGTGCTCGATGTCGCGGCCGGAGCGCGGGCCGAACTGGAGATGACCACAGCCGCCTCCACCATCGCCCTGCGCGGTCCCACCACCGACCCCGCCACCTACGACGTACGACTCGGCGTCGGCGAGCAGGCTTCCCTGCACTGGCTGCCACAGCCGCTGATCAGCACCTGTGGCAGCACCCTGCACCAGACGTACGACGTGGAACTTGCCCCCACCTCCCGCCTGCTCCTGCGGGAGGAACAGGTACTCGGCCGCACAGCGGAACCACCAGGGCATTTGACCACCCGTCTGACCGTGCGGCGCGACGCACAACTGATCCTCGACCAGCACACCTCCTACGGCGGTCCTGCACCGGCATGGGACGGGCCGGCCATCCTGGGGCAACACCGGGCAACAGGCCAACTCCTGGTCGTGGAGCCGGATATGGACCCCACGCACGAACCGCTCTTCATCGGTGAAGACCGGGCGGAGGGATGTGCGGTTGTGGCTCCCCTGGCCAACGGAACAGCGATGCTCGCCACAGCGGTCGCATCGACACCGGCCCACCTGCGCCGACTCCTCGACGCAGCCTTCACACACATTGTGTCCGCGAGGACATAGACCCCGGCCTGCGTAGGGGCCGCTGCCCCGGTGGTCCCGTTCAAGGGTGCGGGCCGGCAGCGCGGTGACTGTGCTGCGCTGTCGAGGGGCGCGGTTTTCGAGGGTGAACCGACGGATTGCCTCTTCGCGCAGCTGGAGCGTCGCGCGTCAACCCCGTCACCGCCAACCGCCGGGGTGCTCCGTGCAGCCGGCTGCCCGAAGGCACATGAGCCGACTGTTGTCGCGGCGCCGACGGCTCGGCGGACTCCGGTTGCGCCCAGCCTGTGCGCACCACAGGCTGGCTCTATGGACCGCACCCTGAAAACCAGTGTGCTACCCATTCTGGTGACAGGCGCGGCGGGCAGTGTCGGCGCCGTCGGGCGATCCGTGGTCGAAGGCCTTCGGCGACGGGGCCTGCCCGTCCGGGCCATGGTGCGTCGCGATGACGAACGGGCGGAGGCGCTGCGCGCGACGGGCGCCGATGTCGTCGTCGGAGACCTGACACACGCGGGCGAGGTCGTCGACGCCGTGGCCGGTTGTGGACGTATGTACTTCGGCATGGGCGTGTCGGCGCAGTATCTTCAGGCTGCCGTGACGGTGGCGGCCGTCATGCGTGCGTACGGGCGCCTGGAAGCGTTCGTGAACATGTCGCAGCTGACCGTCTCCGAGATGGACCTCACCAGCACCTCCGAGTCCGTGCAGCAGCGGCAGCAGTGGCTGGTGGAGCAGGTCCTCGGCTGGTCAGGCCTGCCCGTCGTCCAGGTCAGGCCCACGGTGTTCATGGAGAATCCGCTGTTCCGTGTGGGCTTTTCCTCGATCGCGAAGTGCGGAAGCATCAGGCTGCCCTTCGGCCGGGCGAAAACTTCTCCTGTGGCGGCAGGGGATGTCGCCGCGGTTGTGGAGGAGATCCTGGCCGATCCCGCCCCGCACGTCGGCCGAATCCATGAGCTGACCGGCCCGCGCTCGGAGGATGTCGCCGCCATGGCGGCGGAGGTTTCCGCAGCCCTGGGCCGACCGGTCGGTTACACCGACGTCCCCCTGCAGGAATGGATCGTCGACGATCTCAGGCCGTTGGGGCTGCCGGATCACGTCTTCCAGCACATCTCCACCATGGCTCGCCTTCACGCGGAGAATCGCTACGACCGCAAGGCGGACGGCGTCGAGCAGGTCATCGGGCGGCCTCCTTCGGGGGTGGCCGATTACGTCCGTGAGAACCCCAGCCTGTTCAGCCCCTGAAGCCGCGTCCTTGTCGCGCGTTGTCGAACGTGTAGCGGGTTGACCGTTGGAGGTGCCTGCCGACCATCGCGCACGGGTCCGGCCGCCACACGGGCACAGGATTGTTTTCCACTCCGAAACCGCCCCGGAAAGGACCTGGCCCATGGGTGACGAACTCCTTGACCTGGCAATCACCACAACCGGCGGCAAGGACCGCCCATACTCCGCAGGTCGCGACCACTAGTGCCCCTCCCGGCAGGCTTTGCCGCGTCGCGCCGCCCGGCACGCATGCTCGCCGCGTTGGCCAAAAGGCCTGGTAGCTACGGCTCCAAGGACTTTCGGCCGCCTTGCGATCGCACGCACCGCACGGCGCTCCGCATGGGGCAGACATTGCCGGTCACGGCACTGGGAACCCTCGTTCCGCAGTGCACTCGGCGGAGTGCGATGGGGCTGCAGGACGTCGGTTGATGCCCCCGGTCTAAGACCCACACATACCGGCCCGCAGGAGAAGAATCATGAACCGTCGTGTTGTCTACACCCGTGGCGGGTCGCCCGCCGACGTCCTGACTGTCATCGAGGAGCCTGATTCGGTAGCGCCCGAGCGGGGCCAGGTCCTCATCCGCGTCGCGGCCTTCTCGGTGCACCCTGGTGATCTCCAGGCCATCGAGGCCTACCCGGGGAAGGCTGCAGATCCGGTTCCGGCCGGCCTGGAGGCCACCGGTGTGGTGGAGGCGATCGGCGGGGGAGCGCGCTTGGCTCCGGGTGTCAAGGTCGGTGGCCGCGTAACGGTCTTCCCCCAGCCGGGGGCGTGGTCCCAGCGGATCGTGGCGGATGCCGAGGTGGTCGTCGCCGTACCGGACGAGTTGTCGGACGACGTCGCCGCGCAGATGCTCGCGAACCCGCTCACCACGGTGATGCTGCGCCGTGAGGCGCAGGAGCACCTGGCCTTCGGATACGACGGTCTTCTGGTGCAGACCGCTGCGGGCTCGTCGGTCGGGCGGCTGGTGACGGGCGTGTGTCAGTTTCACAACCTGGCGCTGGTCAACGTCGTCCGCAGCGACCGCGGGGCCGCCGAGCTGCGCAAGCGGTTCCCCGACGTGCCGGTCGTGTCGACAGAGCATCAGGGCTGGGCTGACGAGGTCCGCAAGGCCGCGGGCGGTCGCCCGGTCAGTGTGGCCTTCGACCCGATCGGCGGGAAGCTGACGGAGAGCCTTCTGGACCTGTTGACGTCAGGAGGGAAACTGGTCAGTTACGGGCAAATCGCCGAAGAGCCGATCTCGGTGCCCGCGTCGACGCTGCTGAACAAGTCGCTGACGTTGCGGGGCAAGAACATCGGCCGGTGGCTGTCCGAGGCCTCCGCCGAGAGGCGGGCATCCGACGTCGCCACCGCCAAGCAGATTGCGCTGGGGCTCAAGGACCAGTTCGACGTGGCCGACATGTACGGCCTCGGCGAGCTGGCCAAGGCCGTGGAGCACGCGGTACGGCCCGGCAAGGTCGGCCTCGTCCTCGTCCGCCCCTGACAGCCGCCGAAAGGCCTGGTGGTCCCCGGGTCTGCAGTGTGGTGCACCAGTATCCGGGTGAGACACCCGCCGGCCGTCCCGGCGCCTGGCGGAAGGCCGTCGAGGCCGTCGTCGCGCTGGATCGTCCACTCGATGTTGGGGCGTTACCCCGAGCGCCAGGGCGCGACCGTCCTGTGACGCGGAGCGTGAGCGCGAGGCGGTGACCAGCCGAAAGGAGATCGCCATGACTGAGTTCGCACCTGTACCCGGCTTCGCTCTGGGGGCGGAGATCCCCGAGTCGGGGTATGTCCTGAACGACCTGGGCGGTGGCGTCTACTTCGTCACCCAGGGAATGATCAACACGATGTTCGTGGTGACCAAGAATGGTGTCGTTCTCGTGGACGCTTCCCCTTTTCTGGGGGACAAGTTGCCGGCGGCGATCGAGGAGGTCACCTCGAAGCCGCTCACCCACCTCATCTACAGTCACGCGCACGCCGACCACATCGGAGCCGCTCACCTGCTGAATCGGGACGGCCTGAAGATCATCTCCCACGAGATCACCGGAGAGTTCATCAAGGAGGCCAAGGACGACCGGCGGCCGCTGCCCACCGAGACCTTCAGCGGCCGGCGCAAGGAGATGGACATCCACGGGGTCAGGTTCGTCCTCGACTACACGGGAGACTGGCATCAGGCCGGCAACCTGTTCATCCATCTTCCGGAGTTGAGAATGATGGGAGCGATGGACAGTTTCACGCCGAAGAGCGCCCCGTTCTTCCGCCTGTACTTCTCCGCGCACGTGCCCGCGTACTTCAACGCCATGGACCAGTTGCTCGAGTACGACTTCGAGACCATCGTGACCGGGCACATGGCCCTGCCCGGCACTCCCGAGGATGTTGCGACGAACCGTGAGTACATCCGTGACCTGCGCAGCGCTGCTGCCGAGGCGTTGCGGACGGTCGACCTGAAGGAAGCCGCGGCCGCCGCCAAGGTCCCGGAGAGCAACCGGCAGGCGGAGCTCAAGGTCTGGATGGACGCCGTCGTCGCCCGCGCGGCAGAACTCATGCCCTCCTGGGACAAGCGCCTGGCAGGGACCGACATCTTCCTCGCCGACAACCTCAACGCCACCGCTTGGAGCGTCTTCATCGACTAAAAGCTGGGCCGCTTCCGGCCGTGAGGTCGCCCCCGGCGTCCCCGTGCCGGTCCTGGGCCTGGGCGGCAAGGTCGCGGGCTGCCCGTACCTGAAGACCGAGTACCTGAGGACGAGCTGCCGGAGCAGGCACACGACGTCCGCGTGGCCTGCCTCGGATGCGTCCGCGGCGAGCCGTTTCCAGACCGTCGTAGCCGACCCGGGTCGGCTACGGCCGGGCCGACGGCCGTACCGACAATAAAATTCTCCTTGACAAATTTTTTTGTCGGCCTGATCCTGGAACGGTGCTGGACGTCGCTGTGATCGAAGAACCCGCCGCGGCCGAGGCGTCCCTGGACCCGATACGGTCACGGATCCTCGCCGCCCTGGCCGAGCCCGGCTCGGCCGCCATGCTGGCCGCCCGCCTCGGGCTTCCCCGGCAGAAGGTCAACTACCACCTGAAGGAACTGGAGCGTCACGGGCTGGTCGAACTCGCCGAGGAGCGGCGCAAGGGCAACGTCACCGAACGGGTGTATCGCGCCACCGCCGCCTCCTACGTGATCTCTCCCAATGCCCTGGCCGCCGTCAGCCCGGATCCCTCCCGGTCCCCGGACCAGCTTTCCGCCCGCTGGCTGCTGGCGCTGGGGGCCCGGCTGGTGCAGGAGGTCGGCTCCCTGCTGACCGGTGCTTCCCGGGCCCGGCGGCGGGTCGCCACCTTCGGCATCGACGCCGAGGTGCGGTTCGCCTCCGCGGCCGACCGGACGGCCTTCGCCGACGAACTGGCCCGAACCGTGGCTGCCCTCGTGGGCCGCTATCACGACGAGTCCGCTCCCGGGGGCCGAAGCCACCGGGTGGTCGTCGGGCTCCATCAGATCCCCACTGCGGAGTCCGTCGCAACGGAGAGCCGGGCCGTACTGCAGCAAGGAACCGCGGGGACGCGCGAGAACGAATCAGAAGCAGGACAGGAGAACCCACGATGACGCACCCGTTCGAGATCGAGCAGGAGACGACCCTGCCGGCGAGCCCGGAGGAGGTCTGGAACGCGATCGCCACCGGACCGGGGATCGACTCCTGGTTCATGGGGCGCAACGAGGTGGAACCGCGCGAGGGCGGAATCGCCGCCATGGACACAGGGGGCCACCGGGAGGAGGCCGCGGTCACCGCCTACGAACCCGGCAAGTGCTTCGCCACGCGCACGGCCACCGCGGAGGACGGCCGGTTCATGGCCTTCGAGTACCTCATCGAGGGACGGGGCGGCGGCAGCACCGTGCTCCGCGTCGTCCACAGCGGAGTCCTCGGCGACGACTGGCAGGACGAGTACGACGCGCTGCGCCGCGGCTGGCCGTTCCATCTCCACACGCTCCGCGAATACCTGGCGCACTTTCCCGGACGTACCGGACTCCCCGTCTTCGCCATGGCGCCGTCGGGCGAGCGGCCGGCGCAGGAGGTCCGGGCGGCCCTTACCCGTGCACTCTCGCTGCCGAGCCCGGTCGCCGTGGGCGCGCCGGCCCACGCCGAGCCGGCCGACCTGCCGCCGCTGGACGGCGAAGTGACATGGTCGGACGACGAGCGCATCGAGGTCCGCACCGCCGACGGGATCTACACCTTCCACCACTTCCCCGGCGTGGTGCTGATGTTCCACCACCTCTTCGGCCCGGACACGGACGGCGCCGAGGCATCCTGGCGGCAGTGGCTGACCGGTCTCCTCGCCTGACATTCGCAGGCGCGCCCCGACGCACGGCCGGACAGTCGGGCCATCCGGATACGTACCGCTCCCAGGACCGCCGGATCAGCCGCTCACCGCAGCGGTCTTCGGTACCTCACCATCGGGACGCTCACGCAGTGAACGCGGCCGAAGCATGCACCGAGCAGTCAAACAACGTACATCCGAGACACCAAGGAATTCTTCCATGCGCACTCTGATCAGCACTGCCTTCATCTCGCTCGACGGCGTCGTGGAGGCTCCGGGCGGCGAGCCCGGCTACCGCAACTCCGGATGGACCTTCAAGGAGGTCGAGTTCGTTCCCGAGGCATTCCAGATCAAGGAGCGGGAGCAGCAGGAGTCGACTGCGATCCTGATGGGCCGGGTCAGCTACGAAGCCTTCAGCCCGGTGTGGCCGGACATGGAGGAGTTCGCCCACTACAGGACGATGCCGAAGTATGTCGTCTCCAGCACCCTCACCGAGGACAAGCTGGTCTCCAACTGGGGCGAGACCTCCATCCTGCGCTCGCTCGACGAGGTCGCCGCCCTGAAGGAGACCGACGGAGGCCCGATCATCGTCCACGGCAGCGCCTCCCTGAACCACGGCCTCTCGGACGCCGGCCTGATCGACCGCTACCACCTGCTCGTCTATCCGCTGCTGCTCGGCGCCGGCAAGCGTCTGTTCAGCACTACGGACAAGGACACCCAGAAGCTGAAGCTGGTCGAGCACGACGCCTACAGCAACGGCCTGCAGAAGCAGGTCTTCGACGTCGTCCGCTGACAAGGATCCGGCGTCTCGCGCTCCCGCCGCCCGCTCGCCCGGACACATCTGGCCGCGCCCGGATGCACCTACGGTGAGGCACGTCGAGGGCCATCTCCTGCTCAGCTTCCTGGCCATTGCTGATGGTGATGGTCAGGAGACCGAGCCTTTGGAAGCAGTGGTCGTGGCCGAGTTGGATCCTTGATGAAGCGGTGCGGGCGGGCGGCCGGAATCTGACAGTTCTCCGGAGGACGTCGACGTCTGCCCGGCGGTGCTGCTGACCAGGCCCGCCAAGGACCGGGAGCTCGTGGGCCGGCGCGGACGCCCCCGCCGCGGAAGAGGCGGCCCGCGCCCGTACCGAAGTCCCAGCCGCCGGGTGTCAGATCACCACCTCCTCGCCCGTGCGAGCCACTGCACCTGTTTGATCACCAGGCGCTCGTTACCTGCCAGATCACCGCCGCGGGTCCTTACGGGGCGGACGAAGGTGCCGGATGCTCGGGGCTTCGGGATGGGGGTTGGGTTCGGGGTGGAATGGCGGCGGCACCGTCGTCGTCTCCTGTAGCGGACGCCGTGCTTGGAGGCTGCGGCATGCCGGGTTCGCGCAGGGTGCGGAACAACAGCCAGCTCAGCACCGGCATCAGGACGAGCGGTGCCAGGGCGGTCTGCAGGGATGTGGCGTCGGCGAGGCTGCCGAGGGCGGGGCCGGCCAGGCCGCCGATGCTCACGGTCAGGCCGAGGGTGATCCCGCCGGCCGTGCCGATCCGTGAGGGCAGATAGTCCTGGCCGAGCGTGACCTGGAGCGAGAAGGGTACGTAGAGGCCGGCCGAAGTCAGCGCCACGAACAGGTAGATGGCCGGGCCCGGCACCCACACCACTCCCGCGACGGCCACGGCGCTGATCACGTAGGACCACCGGGAGACGGTCACTCGGTCCCAGCGGCCCGCAAGGGATCCGCCCAGCACTGAACCGATTGCGCCGCCGAGGTAGAGCACGGTCAGGGCCGCGGTGCCCGCGGTGGTTCCGCCGCCCGTGCGCTGCTGGGCGTACAGGGAGATGAAGGTGCTCAGACCGACGAACGCGATCGACCGGAACACCACGGCCAGGGACAGTCGTACGAAGGAGGCGACGTCGTCGCTCCCGGCCTGCATCGGCGCGTCGACTCCGGTGACCTTTCTGTCCTGCAAGGTGCGTAGCACTGGCAGGCACGTTGTGGCGCCGACGAGTGCCGGCACCACCAGCAGCGGCGTCCAGCGCAGTCCTCCGCCGGCCACGACGGCACCGACCATGAGCGGGGCCAGCGCGAAGCCGATGTTGCCGCCTGTGGAGAACACCCCCATCGCACGGTGGCTGCCCCGACTGGCGATGCGCGCGACGCGGGCGGATTCAGGGTGGTAGGCGGCCACACCGACCCCGGATATCGCCACGAACACGAGGGTGAGTGCGTATGAGTCATTCATTCCGCTCAGTGCGATGCCGACACCGCCCAGAAGCGTGCTGGTCGGCAGCAGCCAGGGCATCGCCCAGCGGTCGGTGAGCGCCCCGAACACCGGCTGCACCACCGAGGAGAGGACCGAGGTGGCCAGCACAACACCGGAGGCGACCGCATAGGTGTAGCCGCGTTCGGCGACGAAAAACGGCATCAGCGCTGCTACGGCACCTTGGTAGATGTCGACGCAGCCATGGCCGACGGACAGCAGGGTGATCGGTGTGTTCCTTCGCACCCCATCATGCTCCGAGCCCGGGAGGCTGTCGCACTTCCGGTAATCTGCCAACCGATGACGGAAATCCGCCACGAGGCCATTGCTCCGACCCGCATCCAACGGCTGGCCCCCGGCCGTGCGATCGACGCCCACCGGCACGACGACCATCAGATCGTCTATGCCGGCCGGGGTGTGCTGGCCGTGACGACCAGTGAGGGTTCCTGGGTCGCCCCGGGCACCCGCGCCATCTGGGTGCCGGCCGGCACCGTCCACGCACACCGGGCCTACGGCGAACTCGAACTGCACCTGGTCGGGCTGCCCGCCACGGAGAATCCTCTCGGCCTCGGCGCACCGACCGTACTGGCCGTCGGCCCGCTGCTGCGCGAGCTGATCATCACGTACACCCGTACCGAGGACGACGGCAGCCCCGAACGGGCCCGCCTGCGCGCGGTACTGCTCGACCAGCTACGGGCCTCACCGCAACAGCCGCTGCACCTTCCCACCCCCACCGCCTCCTTGTTGCGCGCCGTGTGCGACATCCTGCAGGCCGATCCGAGCGACGACCGCACGCTCCCGGAGCTCGGCCGCGAGGTCGGAGCCAGCGCTCGCACGCTGTCCCGGCTGTTCCGCAGCGACCTTGGCATGACCTTCCCGCAGTGGCGCACACAACTGCGCCTCCATCACGCGCTGGTCCTTCTGGCCGACCGGATGCCGGTGACCGCGGTGGCACACCGGTGCGGCTGGTCGTCCGCCAGCGCATTCATCGACAACTTCCGCCGCGCCTTCGGCCACACCCCGGGCTCCCACCCAACGAGCTGACAGAAGAGCTAGTGCCCCTCCCGGCAAGCTTTGCCCCGTCGCACCGCCCGGCACGCGCTCCCCCAAGGCCTCAAGGGCCAGGGGGGACCCCCTTCCGCGTTGGCCAAAAGCCCTGGTAGCTCCTTCCCCAAGCTCTCAACTCCGTTCGAGCAGGGGAGACCCCATCCAAGGACTTCCGGCCGCCTTGCGATCACACGCACCGGACGGCGCTCCTCATGGGGCAAACATTGCCGGTCAAGGCACTAGCCCAGATGCGTGTTCGAGTGGAGTCCGTCCGTGCCGACCACGGGGTCGAAAGCGCGGCGCGTGCCGCTGTCGAAAATGACGTGGACGGCGTCCCCGTCGTCGTCAAGCGTCGCGATCGAGTCGTTGAATCGGAATTCGACCCGGCCCGGCAACGGCGTGGGTGCCGCCGACGATGCCGGGTGTCGCACCCGTCCGGCATCGTCGGCGCACATCACATCTGCTGGAGCGGCCTCAGACGGGGCGGCCGCCCACGCTGATCTCCGCAGCGCCCGCGAAGGCGTTGCCTGCCTGGGAGTTGAGGCCTGTCAGGCGCACGTACCGCCCACGGATAGCATTGAACTCGGCGTTCTGGGGAGTGAGCGCCTCGGTGAAGGAGTCGTTGGCCGCCTCTTTCCACGTGGTGCCGTCGACGGACACCTCGATCCGGTAGTCCTTGATCCTGCCGTTGCGGGCGTTCTGCCGCTGCGTGTACTGCAGGCCCGTGACGTCGTACTGCTTGCCCAGGTCCAAGGTGATGTGGTGGGGGAAGTCGGGGGACGCGCTGTACCACTGGGTGTGCCAGATCGTGTTGAGGTCTCCGTCGATGGCGTTCGTGGCGGCGCCGTTCTCGCCGACGGTCTCCTGGCTGTCGACGTCGTGCACGCGGAGCGTGGACCGGTCGATCGGGTTCGGCAGCGGGCGCAGCTCGGACGCGACCGCCACCGTTTGGCGTGCCGAGCGGTCGCCCTGGACGGCGCTGATCGTGTGAGTGCCGTCGTAGGTCGCTGCCGGGACGACGCCGTGGCGGGCGAACCCACCGGCCGCGTCGGCGCGCACCGTGTAGAGGGTCTTGTCGTCCATGCGGATGTCGACGTAGCCGGGCTCGAAGCCGGTCAGCTTCAGCGGGACCCACGTTCCGGCCTTCACGTTCTGCGGGACCTCAAGTGTCGGGGTGGCGGCCGGAGCGTTGCGGTCCTCGGCTCGCGCGTCGGAGACCCGGACGCGGACGGACACCGGGTTGCCCACCGACGGGGTGAGCACACACGTCGTGTCCTCGGGGAACGCCGTCTCCACAGTGGCGGTGTAGAGGCCTGCGGCGTGCAGGGAGTCGCGTGCCTGGCTCTGGGTGAACGTCACCGGCAGGACCCGTTCCCCGCACTTCGCGGTCGCGGTCAGGGGCTCGGTGAGCGCGCTGGACGAGGCGGGGTCGCCGTCGGTCGCCACGGTGTCCGGCACGATTTGGGTGCCGTCCTCGGAGACCTTGGTGCCGGGTGCGGCGACGAGCCCCAGCTCGTGCCGCGTGGTGACTCCGCTCGGGGCGACAGCGTCGGTGCCGGCGACCGTGGCGGCCCACCGCGCTCCCGGGCTCTCGTAGAAGTTGGTGCCCGCCACGGTGAGGCGCGGGCCGAGCTGGGCGAGGCGGGAGGCGAAGTCGGCGACGTCCTTCTGAGCCTTGGACGTCCAGCCGGTCTCCAGGATCGCGGCCGCCCGAGGCAGTGTCAGGAACTCCGCCTGGTCGCCGCCGCGCAAGGTCTCCGACCACAGCGGGCCCTCGACGCCGAGCACGCCCGCCTCGGGGATGCCGCCGGACACCGTCGTGGTCGGGTCCCAGTCGTAGTACCGCTGGAAGTCGCACGTGCCACCGCAGGCCCATGTCAGGCCGATCGGGGTGTCCTTGGTGTACTTCTGGTCCAGGTAGGAGCCGCCCGCGGCCGACACCACGGCCTTGCCGCCCTTGGCGATGAAGTCGCGTACCCAGTCACCGGAACCGACCCAGTACTGCACGACCGAGCCGTCCCAGAAGCCCGGTTTCTGGGACAGCCCGGCCTCGGCGTACTCCGTCCAGCCCATGGTCCCGACGCCCGTCGCCGCCTTGATGCGGGGCACGGCGCGGGAGATGAAGTCGACGTAGCGGGTGTGGCCCATCGCGTGGGACTCGTCGCCACCGATGTGCACGTACGGGCCGCCGGTCATCTCGGCCAGCTGGTGGAAGACGTGCTCCACGAAGGTGTAGGTGAGGTCGTGCCGTTCGTCGAGGGCGGAATATCCCACGTTGCCGGTGCCGTTCCAGTCCACGACGCCGGTCTTGGGATTGGGCGCGGGCAGGGACCGGTCGGTGTTGAGCTGCGGGATCGCGTGCAGGGCGGCGTTCGTGTGACTGGGTATGTCGACCTCGGGGACGACGGTGACGAACCGGTCCCTGGCGTAGGCGACGATGTCACGGTACTGCTTCTGCGTGTAGTAGCCGGTGCGGCCCAACTCGCTCCGGTATCCCTGCTGGTTCATCGCGGTCGCACCGGACTCGCGGTGCAGCGCGCTGTAGTCGATCGGGTCGCCCGCGGCCTTGCCGTCGTTGGTGATCTCGATCCGCCAGCCCTGGTCGTCGGCGAGGTGCAGGTGCAGCACGCTCATCTTCATCCGGGACAGCTTGTCGATGTAGCGCTTGACGGCGTCGACGTCCTGGAAGGACCGGGCCACGTCGAGCATGACACCGCGATAGGAGAAGCGCGGCGCGTCTTCGATGTGCGTTGCGGGCACGCGCCAGTCGGTGACGACCGGAGTCCGTGACTCGGCCCAAGCGGGCAGCAGTTGACGCAGGCTCTGCACGCCGTTGAACGCGCCGTGGGCGGTGCGCGCGTTGATCGACACGCCGTCACTGTTGACGTCCAGGACGTACGACTCCGGGGTGGGCGCGGCGCCGTCGACGGTGTATCGCGCCGCCGGGTCCACCGTGATGTGTATGGCGTTGGCTCCGCCGTGCGCGCGCACCGGTACCCGGAACCCGGTCGCGTCACGCAGGTCTCCCGCGAGCTGCGAGGCGACGCGAGCTGCCTCGCCGTCCGCGATGACGGCGAGTGAGGGGCGCAGGGCGAACGGCGCCTTGCCGGCGTCCTGTTGGACGACGGCCGGACGCGGGACGAGCGCGGTGTCCGGCGCGGCGGACGCGCCCGACGCGGCGGGCCCGGCGACGGCCGACGGCGCGCCGGCCAGACCGGCCATGGTCATGAGGACCGCCGCGAGCAGCAGACGCGGCCCACGAGGTCGGACGGGCACAGGACTCTTCTTTTTCCGCAGCCGCACGGGGACTCCCTGAGGGGCAACCAACGATGCATGCACTTGCTTGAAGGGTCAGGCTTTCTTTCAGGTTCGAGCACCATAGCGCTGCGGCGTAAAGTGGTCTAGTCCCTTGCGCCGACTCTGGTACTGAGCTGAAGTCCCCCCGTCCGGGAGGGGCTACTGCGATGACGAAGACCGGCGGAGAGTGAGCGGGCACAGCCCTCGACGTCGGCGTGAGGCCGCCTCCACGGAGGCCGACGTGACACGCGCCTGGCCGGCCCCTAGGACCGGTGAGTTCGCATGTCAACTCGCAACCTCCGCCTGCCAGGTGCTGAACCACTGTCCGGACAGCCCTGTTCTCCTCAACGGCGGTGCTGCACGGGCGGATGTCCAACGAAGGGTGAGACCGCCTACAGCACGAGCAAAGCCTGGTGCACATCACGTTCGCGTCTGGCCAGCGCATGCAACACGGCCTGATCGCCATGCCGCTCGCGGGCAGCGGCGACAAGCACGTCAACCGCGATAGCGAGTGCGGCTTCGGGAACCGGGCAGCGAGCGCCCACACTCAATGCCAAGTCATCGAGGTGAACCGTCAGTTCCACACACCGGGTCTGGAGATAGCCGTCGAGCAGGATCTCCTCTCCTGGTCGGTGGAGGATGGCCACTCGCCGATCGGCAGGTTCCTCGTCCAACCGCAGGGCCAGTCGTTGCCACGCAGCCTGCGCCTGCTCACCCACGACGGTGGGGCCGGCTGCGGCCGTTTCCTCGCTCCGTGCGCGCACGCCGACGTTGAGCGCGGAGTCGGGTACGGACGTGCCTACGAGCCTGGCGTAGTAGCGCACCGGCGACACCGGTTCCGCACCGAGGACCTGACCATCAAGAAACCACTCGACCTGCAGAATGCTGCGCGCAAGGTGACCAGCCAGTCCGCCCACTGACATCCCCGGCAGCACGGACTCTTCCTCCCAACGACGCGCCACCTCTTGCGCCGCCAGAAGCTGCACAGCCCGTTCGGCTGCCAATAGGTACGCCTGCCGTATCTCCGTCGTCATGCCACGCATATTGCCCGCACGAAGATCACAGCGGCCAAGGGGTCCAAAAGGTGGATGGCACAACCAGGATGCGGACTTGCCGCATTGGTCATCCCGCCCGGTGGCGTCGGGAATCCGAGGAATGACAGGGCCGATACTCCGCTCAGGAACGGAGCCGGATCAGGATCAGCGGCGCAGCGGCGGTCACGGTGCCCGGGTAGGCAGCCGAGGCCGGAGCCTTGAGATTCGTTTCATCACCGGGCTGAAGCCCTGAGCACGGCCAATGACCCGATAGCCCTGCACCGCGCCGGAGCGGCAGTGTGTGCAGGTCCGCGGGCAAAGTGTGGCTGCGGCGATCAGCGGTACATGCCCGCGGCCGCCCCCGATCGGGGGCGGCCGCCACAGGCTCTGTCGGAGCGATGGCCGACAGGTCAGGAAACTGGATGCGCGGCCATGTCCTGGCCGGCGCGCGGCCCGTGAGCCGTGGTGCGCCGGCCGGTCCGCGCACTCACTTGGTCGCGTCCGGCTTCACGATGTCGGGGAGCTTCGCCTCGAACATCTCGTCGAGCTTCATCGAGGGCAGGATGTGGCCCTGGTTGGGGGCCTCGTTGGCGACGCTCGCTCCCCAAGTGGACGCCGCGATGCGCTGGTTGGGCGTGCCGTGGTGCCCGTTGCTGCTGAAGCTGCAGTCGCCCACCTGGTAGAAGGACTTGGCGGAGTCGAGCACCCGCTTGGTGTTGAGAGCCTCGCCGCGCGAGTGCGTGAGGAAGTACGTGCCGAACGCGTCCGCCATCAGCTCGGTGCGGCGGGTGGCCTCCGGCCCGGTCAGTGTGGTGTTGTCGAACAGGTTGTTCTCGTACTGCACGTGGTGTCCGAACTCGTGGCCGAGGATGGCGCGCGGAGCGGTGTTGCCCAGGCCGATGGCCTTCATGGCCTCCAGGATGCCGTCGCCCATGACGATGCGGTCGGAGATGCCCAGCGGCTGCGGGTCGCCCTTCTCGGAGTAGGCGAACGCGTTGAAGGTGAAGATCGGGTTGGCCCCGCCCTTCAGCACGGGCTCGGAGTCGACCAGCGAGATGAACAGCTCGGCCAGGTCGAGGTTGCTCTCGGGCGTGCCGCCGTACAGCACGGACAGGGTGCGGGCGAGCCGTTCCGGGGAGGAGTAGACGTCGGCGCCGTGCATCGGCATGAGCTGGATGTCGTCGGAGTAGATGTCCCAGAACATCTTGAGGTTCTTGGCCTCGGACGTCAGCTGGTTGGTGTATTCGCCGTTGACGCCGAAGGTGTTGGACTTGGACTCGCTGCCGAACAACAGCGCATCGTACGTGGGGAAGTCGAACCCGCCGAACAGGGAGAGGATGAAGATCGCGAAGGGGTCATTGGCGCCGTCGAGCAGCGTGTTCGCATAGGCCGTCAGCTCCGTGCTCTGGCACTGGTAGTCGCCCGGGTTGATGACGCTGTGGAGGATGTCGGCCCACTGGCTGTCGCCCATGCCGTACTTGGTGTTGGCGGCCTGGAGGCGCGCCTGCCAGTCGGCCGGCAGCTTGGCCAGGATCTCATCGACGAGGGCCTTCGTCTTCGGGTCGAGCGAGGATGTGTCGATCGTGGAGCTGTAGGACGCGGAGCCGTAGGACGCGGCGGTGGCGGCGGTGGCCGTCGTGCCGTTCGCGGCAGCTGCAGGCAGGGCGGTACCCAGCGTGCAGGTGGCCGCGGTCACGAGGGTGACGGCCCAGGCGAAGGTCTTCTTCACGGTCAACTCCTTGGTGTGTTGAAGCCGACACGCCGGTCGTCCTTGTGGGACGGGAGAGGCGGTCGGAGTGCCATGGGCCAAGAGTTTGCAAGGAATGCACTTTCCGGAGAAGCCGTCTGTGCTGTCGGAATCCGGCATGGCAGGAAAGTGACAGATGCGATGCCGCACATCCCCGCGCACCCTCCATGTGACGACCCCTGACTTGACGAAACGTCACTCCGTATAACGCCCCTACCGGATGGGTAGTCGCTATGTGCACACGACCTCCACATGGAGTAAATCGCATATGCGTGCAATGATTCGAATATGCATCCACTTCGGGTCATAGGTCTCACCGCGACCGCCGAGGACATCTACCTCGCGCTCGTCCAGCGCGGCCCGGCGCCTCCGGCAGGGCTGGCGAACACCCTGCGCGTGACCCCGGACGCCGTCCGCGCGGCGGCCGACGAACTCACCGGACTTGGCCTGTTGGAACCGGACGGGGAACGGCTCGTCGCCCGCCCCCCGCGGGCAGCGCTCGATGCCCTCGCGGAGGTCCGCGCGAAGGAGCTCGGTACGCTGCGCGACAGCGCCGACGAACTCGCCCGGTTCTGGCGCGACCACCACGCCGAAGGTCCGGGATACATCGAGATCGTCCGGACGGAGGCGGCCCGTGAAGCGCTCGCCCGGCGCGTGCAGGACGAGGCGGTGTACCAGGTCCGTGCTCTCTCGATCGGCCCTTCCGGCCGTCTCGCCGCACCCGCGCAGGTGGCGCCCGGCTGTCTGGAGGCACTCGCGCGTGGCGTCTCGTACTCGGTGGTCTACGGCGCCCAGGTGCTACGTGACCCGCTGGCCCGGGAGGCCATCCAGGCCTGCGTCAACCTCGGTGAACGCGCCCGCGTCTTCCCCAATGTCGCGTTAAACCTGATGATCTGTGACGACCGCTTCGCCGTCGTCACCGCGCCCGCGCGTGACCACCAGCGACGCCACTACATCGCCGTGCAGCGATCGGCCCTGCTCGACGGACTCGTCGGCGTGTTCGAGTCGTACTGGCAAATGGCCGTCCCGCTCCCCATCAGCCACGAGTCCATGGACGACGCCGGCGCTTCCCCCACCGACGACGCCCGGCAGCTTCTTACCTACCTCAGCGGCGGACTCACCGATGAGTCCATCGCCCGTGAACTCGGCGTCAGCGAACGGACAGTGGCCCGCCGCATCGCCCGACTCCAGGAAGTCCTGGGCGCACAGACCCGCTTTCAACTCGGAGTCCAGGCCAGCCGCCACGGCTGGCTCTGATCACGGAGCCCCAGGTGAACGGGGAAGTGCCGGCTCGCCGGGCCGCACCTCCTCGCTTCCCAGCCGGACGGCGGCCCTGGTCGGGCTGCGCGACAAGGCACCGGCCCTCACCGGCTTCCACCACGCTTCCCGGGCTGGCGACCGATCTGGCTGCTCACTGGCGACGTGGCCTGTAGCCGGCCGACATGCAGTCACCGCCCTGACGGGGAGCGCCAAGCACTCGGTGCGGAACGCGAAGATCCGGTACTCGCAGGATCCCGAGGTCTGCCCGGTGCGGGCCTGGACCGCTTGCCGAGAGCGGCTGGTCGCCGAGCATGGGGAGGCGTGGGCCGCCCATCCGGTCCCGGCGGCAGCTGATCGACGGCATACCGTTCCGGGTTCGGACAGGGGTCCTTGGCGGGTTCACCACCAAGCTGCACGTGGCTGTCGAGCAGGGCCAAAAGCCCATGTCGATCGTGGTGAAGGCCGGGCAGCGCGGCGACTCGCCGCAATTCGAGCCCGTGCTGGAAAATGTCCGCGCACCCCGCATCGGATCGGGCCGGCCACGCGTCCGCCCCGCTCGAGTACGCGCCGATCGGGCGTACTCCTCCCGCAGGAACCGCGCCTACCTGCGCCGCCATGGAATCCGCTGCACCGTCCCATACAAGGCTGACCCGGCCCGCAACCGCAGGAAGCTCGGCTCCCGTGGCGGCCGACCGCCGCGTTTCGATGCGGTGGATTACCGCGAGCGCCATGCGGTCGAGTGCGGGATCAACCGACTAAAAGGAACCGGGCAGTGGCCACGAGGTCAGACAAGTTCGCCGTCCGCTACGGGGCGACCGTGCTGGTCGCAGCCGTGAACGAGTGGCTGTGACCAGCACCGTCGCAACGGCCCTCAGACGACGTCGAATTCGTTGCCCTCGGGGTCCTGCATGGCGGCGGCGTAGAGCCCCATGCCCGGCTCATCCTTGATCCGCAGCACGGTGGCACCAGCTTTGACCAGCCGTTCCACCGTGGCCTTGACCCGCTGTGTGCGGACGTCCAGTGGGACGTCACGGCCCCCACCGACCTTCAGGTCGAAGTGCCACCGGTTCTTGGCGACCTTCGGCTCCGGAACCTGCTGGAACCACACCCTCGGTCCATGTCCCGCGGGATCGATGATGGACTCCGGAACATCCCCGGCACCGGCCGGCAACTCCGCCTCGGGAACCCCCACCGCCGCCCAATAGGCACGCCACGTGGCGTGGCCGCCCGGCGGAGGCTCAGGAACGTAGCCCAGGGCCTCGGCCCAGAAAGCCACCATTCTCTGCGGATCGGAACAGTCGATCGTCAGCTGCACTGTTATCTCCATGCCCGGAGCATCTCAGGCAGGTCTGACAGACGATTCCCTCTCGCAACATGTCCTAGGCGCACCGGTATTGATCCCGGACCTCGGGGCGTTGCTGGAAGCCGGCCGACCTGTAGGTGGCGACGGCACCGACATTGGCGCTGGGGGCGCAGACGACCGCGCTCGACGAGCCCAACTCCTGGAGTGCGGCCGCCGCGGCGACGGTGATCGCCTCGCCGTGGCCCTGACGGCGATGTTCCCGGTGTACGCCCATCGGTTCGAGCAACCCTGGCCTACCCGGACCGGCCGACCACACCGTCACCGCCGCCACCGCGTTGCCCTGGTCGTCGTACGCGACCAGACATCGGGCGTCGGCGTACGGCAGTCCGGCCGCCATCGCGTGCCAGCGCTCGTCCGTGAACCTCGACCCGTCGAACGCTGCCCGATGCACGGCGGCAAACACGTGCGCCTGCTCCGGCCCGACCAGCTCGATCCGCACGCCCGGGTCCTTCACCGGCTCCGTGAGGTCGCGGCGCAGCGGCCTCCACGGCTCGTCGGCGTTCCAGCCGTCCTCGAACAGCAGATCTTGGACCAGTGCACCCATCGGCGCCTCGATGTTCACCTTCCCCTCGGGCAGCACGCCGCGCTCCGGCTCGGTCACGTCTTCGACCAACTGCTGCGCCAGCTCCTCGTCCCGCTGAGCGTCCGGCGCGATCGTCAGCCGCAACAGGCCGGGGCCGTCCAGCAGCCCGACGGCGAGAAACTGTCCGTCCCGGCTCCACGTCCTGACCGCCGCGGCGGTCGCTTCCGCACCTGACCGCCAGAACCAGCCCAGGTCCCCCGGATGCAGTTGCATCGGCGCCCCGTCGTACTGCCACTCCCGCAGCACGCCCACAGCCTCGCTCAGCCCGTCGACTCCCGGCTTGCCCAACACAATCGCCATACCCCCGATCACACACCACGGGACCGACAGTCCGCACCCGGTTTCCGGCCGGCCTGCGTGGTGCGGTTTTGAGGACTCGGGAAGGCAGCCGGTGATCGAAGAGACACGGCGTAGCCCAGGGCCGGGGTGCCGCCACGCCCACCACGGTTTGCTGCTCGGCGGGTTGATGGTGACGGTTGAGGCCCGCCGGCCGCCGCGGCGGTTCGTTCAAAACGTTCCTGGACAGCTACCGGCAGATGCTCAAGCGCCGGCTCGCCGAGTGCGACGTCCGGGACGGGAACGGGCTGCCGGTCCACCTGACCCCGCACCAGTGACGGCACACGTTCGCCACCCGGCTGATCAACTGCGACGTCCCGCAGGGGGGCGTCCGTGTCCGCCTCGACCACCGGTACCGGGAGATGGCGGCGAGAACTGAGAGAACCCTGTCGGCGTGTTGGCGATCAGTGGCATAGTCCGGGCCGCGGATCTGAGAGTGGAGTTGGGGCTGTGACGGAAGTAGCGAAGGATGTGCAGGATGTCGGGTCGGAGACCGATGGTCCGAGCCTCTGGCGCCAGCGGGATTTCATGCTGCTGTGGAGCGGCCAGACGGTCAGTGAGATGGGCTCGGCGGTCACCCAGGTCGCATTGCCTCTGGTTGCGGTCGTCGCGCTCAAGGCGAGCACGTTCCAGGTCGGGCTGCTGACCGCCGCCACCACGGCAGCGTTCGCGCTGATCGCGCTGCCCGCGGGCGCGCTCGTGGACCGCGGCTCCAAGCGTTCCATCATGATTGTCTGCAACATCCTTCGCCTGCTGATCATCGGCTCGGTACCGCTGGCGGCTGCCCTCGGCACTCTGACGATGGCGCAGCTCTACGTCGTCGCTGTCGCAGCCGGCGTGTGCACGGTGTTCTTCGACGTCTCGTACCAGAGTTATGTGCCGTCGCTGATCCGCGCCGATCTCCGGATGGACGCCAACGGCAAGCTGGGGACCACCCAGGCGTTCGCGCAGCTCGGGGGACCCAGCCTGGGCGGGGGACTGGTCGCGGCGTTCGGCGCCGCGGGCGCGATGACGGCCGACGCGATCTCCTACGCGGTCTCGGTCTTCTCGATATCCGGAATCAGGACGCGCGAGGAGCCGCCGCCTGCGCGGCGCGAGGGCGAGACGTTGCGGAGCCAGATCGCCGAGGGACTTAGATTCGTCGTCGGGCACAAGATATTGCGGAGGGTCGTGGCGTGCACGGGTACCGCGAACCTGTTCGGCGGCATGAGTTCGGCGCTGGCGATGATTTTCCTCGTCCGGGTGCTGCATGTGCGTCCCGGGCTGATCGGGCTGGTCGTGGCGGGCTCGGCTGTCGGCGGGATCGCCGGGGGAGTGTTCGCCGGTCGGCTCGCGAAGAAGATCGGCTCGGCGCGGATCATTTGGGTGTCGATGCTGGTGTTCAGCGCCCCGCAGGTCATCGCGGCGGCCGCTTGGCAAGGCTGGGGGGTGCTGCTGTTCCCGGTGGGCTGGGGCATCGCGTACTTCGCCGCGATGGTGTACAACGTCGCGCAGCTCAGCTACCGGCAATCGGTGACACCGCCGGAGCTGATGGGCCGGATGAACGCGGCCGTCCGCTGGATCGTGTGGGGCACGCTGCCGTTCGGCAGCATCCTGGGCGGGGTACTCGGCACACTGATTGGGGTGCGGCCCGCACTCTGGCTGGCGTTCATCGGTTCCTGGGCGGCGGGCTGGTTCGTGTTCTGCTCCCCGCTCCGCCACATGCGCGATGTTCCCCAGCCCGAGCCTGCCCCCGGTGTTACGCGTTGAAGGTGAGCGTGGGGTCGGCCTGGAGCATCGGGTGCTCCCGTCGCCGAGCGACAGGTGCTCTCCCAGGTCACAGCCCTTTCCTGGCTTGCGGCCGAAGTCTCGTGTACGCCGACGGCCGGTGACGTCGCGCCGTCCATCGTCCCACCCCCAGGTCGGGAATTCGGTTCGAGAACTGTGGATGCCGCGCGGCGGTGCGGCAGACACAGCTGGGCGGACAGCAGCCCGGCCACGCCGACCATGGCCCACAGCGCCCATGGGCCGATCGCGTACACGGCGCCACCGATGAGCGGTCCGGCGCCCGTACCGGTCGTGTACGCGACGCCGTGCAACCCCTGGTAATGCCTGACCATCCGCGGCGGAGCCAGCGCGTCACGTTCCGTTCCGTCTGCAACGACATACGGTTCAACTTCACCCCGTGGATGAGACCGCAGACGTGTCGTCCGGGCCCACCGGCACGCCGCCGGAGCGCTCAAGGACGAGGTCGTGGTTGAACTTGCCGAATATCCTCTCGTCGCGCCAGACCGCGTAGTTGGCGTAGACGGTGCCGTGGTTCGGGAAGTCGTGCGGGAGGTATTCCAGGGGATTCCCGTGCGGTTCCATGTAGAGGATCGCTTGAATACGTTGCGCAGGTCGACGGCCGCATCCGTAGGCCGATGGGACGTCCGTCCGGGCCAATGCCGCGTATCCGTACGCGGCGCGCCACCGCTTCGCGAGAAGCTTGTCCGTTCCCTTGGACGGCCAAAAGGCAAAGGCAAGGAGGGCTCTCTCCTTGCCACTCTCAACGTATAGCGCGCCGGGGGGCTTGCCGCAAGACCCGGGGCACGGCGCAGAATCGACGGCCTATGCCACAACCTGCGGAAATGGGAGCACGACGTGCGTGTGTTGTTGTCGACGTACGGGGGACGCGGTGACTTCGAACCAGTGGTGGGACCGGCAGAGCGGTTCCGGGTGCTCGGCGCGGAGGCGCGGGGGTGCGCGCCGGCCGACTCGTCGGAGGGGAGGCAACCAGGGATGAGGACCTGCTCGACAAGAGGTTCGACGGAGTGGGCGGCGCCGGTGATGCGATCGGCCACCGCAGTGCAACAGAGCACGGCTGCCTCGGAGGTATCGCAATGATCGAGCAGTACGTGTTGGATCTTCAAGAGGTCGACGACATGCAGGTCGCGGTCGTTGGCGGCAAGGCCGCGCACCTGGGCGGGCTGACGCGGATCGAAGGCATTCGCGTACCGGCCGGCTTTTGCGTGACGACGGACGCCTTCCGCCGGATCATGGCGCAAGCGCCGTCGATCGACGATCGGCTCGATCAGCTGTCGCGCTTGAACTCGGACGACCGGGAGGCGATCCGCACGCTCAGCGCGCAGATTCGTCGGACCATCGAAGGGATTGCCATCCCGGGCGATCTGGCGGCCGCGATCACCCGCGCGCTCGCCCGGTTCGGCGAGCAGGCCGCCTGCGCCGTCCGATCCAGCGCGACGGCAGAGGACCTGCCGACGGCCTCCTTTGCCGGCCAGCAGGACACGTACCTGAACGTCGTGGGGCCGACAGCGATCCTCCAGCACATCAGCCGGTGCTGGGCCTCGCTGTTCACCGAACGGGCCGTGACGTACCGTCAGCGGAACGGCATCGACCACCGTACGGTCCACATGGCCGTGGTCGTGCAGCAGATGGTCTTCCCGCATGCGGCCGGCATCCTGTTCACAGCCGACCCTGTCACGGGCAACCGGAAGGTCGCCACCGTGGACGCCGGCTTCGGCCTCGGCGAGGCCCTGGTCTCCGGCCTGGTGAACCCGGACGTCTTCAAGGTGCGAGACGGCGAAGTCGTCGCCAGGGCGATCGCCGTAAAACAGCGTGCCGTTCACGCCCTGCCGGCTGGCGGTACGCAGGAAGTGGCGATCGACTCGCAGCGGCAGGAGCAGCCGGCGCTGACGGATGATCAGGTCGTGCGGCTCGCGCAGCTCGGGCGGCGGATCGAAGCGCACTTCGGCCGCCCGCAGGACATCGAATGGTGCCTGGTCGATGATGACTTCCGGATCGTTCAGAGCCGGCCGATCACGACGCTGTTCCCCATTCCCGAGACCGGCGACCAGGAGAATCACGTCTACGTCTCCGTTGGTCATGGGCAGATGATGACCGACCCCATGAAGCCCCTTGGGCTCTCCGTGTGGCAGCTGACGGCCATGGTCCCGATGCACGAGGCCGGGGGGAGGCTGTTCGTCGACGTCACCCGGCGCCTGGCCTCGCCCGCGAGCCGCTCCGGCCTCCTGGACGTCATGGGGAGAGGCGATCCGCTGATCAGGGACGCTCTGGAGACCGTCCTCGACCGCGACGATTTCGTCCCGTCGCTCCCGGACGCGGGTCCCGGCGGGCCGCCGGCCGGCGGCGCTTCCGTCCCGATCGAGACCGATCCGGCCATCGTCACCGAGCTGATCGAGCGCAGCCAGGTGTCCATCGCCGCCCTGGAGCGCGACATCCGGACGAAGACCGGACCGGCGCTGTTCGACTTCCTGCTGGAGGCCTTCGAGGAGCACAAGCGAGTCCTCAGTGATCCGCTGAACCTTCAAGCGATCATGGCGGGGATGGAGGCCACGTGGTGGCTCAACGACAAGCTGCAGGAGTGGCTGGGCGAGAAGAACGCGGCTGACACGCTCACGCTGTCCGCCCCCGACAACGTCACGTCGGAGATGGGACTGGCGCTGCTCGACGTCGCGGACGTGGTCCGCCCGCATCCGGAGGTGGTGGCGTTCCTCCAGGGCGTCGAGGACGAAGGCTTCCTGGACGAGCTGGCGAAGCTCGCGGGCGGGACCGAAGCGCGCGACGCCATGGAGGCCTACCTCGACCGGTACGGCATGCGCTGTGTCGGCGAGATCGACATCACGAGGCCGCGTTGGCGCGAGCGTCCCACCACGCTCGTGCCCGCGATCCTCGACAACGTCAGGAACTTCGAGCCGGGCGCCGCCGAGCGGCGCTTCGAGCAGGGTCGGCAGAAGGCGCAGAAGAAGGAACAGGACGTGCTGTCACGCTTGCGGGCCCTGCCGGACGGGGACCGGAAAGCCGACGAGGCCAAGCGGATGATCGACCGGGTCCGAACCTTCATCGGGTACCGGGAGTACCCGAAGTACGGCATCGTCAGCCGCTCCTTCGTCTACAAGCAGGCCCTGCTGGAAGAGGCCGAGCGCCTCGTGCAGGCCAACGTGCTTCCCGAGAAGGAGGACATCTTCTACCTCACGTTCCAGGAACTCCACGAGGTCGTGCGCTCGAACCGGGTGGACGACCAGCTCGTCCAGCAGCGCAAGGACGCGTTCCGGTCGTACCACGCGCTCACACCGCCCCGGGTGCTCACATCGGATGGTGAGGCCGTCACCGGGGCGTACCGGCGCGACGACGTGCCGGCCGGCGCCCTGATCGGCCTACCGGTTTCCGCCGGGACCATCGAGGGAAGGGCCCGCGTCATCCTTGACATGGCGGAGGCCGATCTCGAAGCGGGCGACATCCTGGTCACGACCTTCACGGACCCCAGCTGGTCGCCGCTGTTTGTCGGAATCGCGGGCCTGGTGACGGAGGTGGGCGGCCTGATGACCCATGGCGCAGTGATCGCCCGGGAGTACGGCTTGCCGGCCGTCGTGGGCGTGGAGCGGGCCACCCGGCTGATCCGGGACGGGCAGCGGATCCGCGTGCACGGAACCGACGGGTACGTCGAGTTCCTGCCTTGACCGACCACACCGAGAAGCCCCATCCGTAGCTTCCGACTGAACAACGCCGAGCAGTTGATGACCACGCCACGACTGCCGACCGCAACGCGCACACGCGGAACCGGCCCGTGACTGTTCTTCACCTGGGAAGTGCCTCTTCCGCTACCACGTACAGGACTCGCACCACGTCCTGTACGTGGTAGCTCAGAGGCACTTTCTACGTTCTCGATTCAGTCGGGCTGCTGACCTGCCCCCTGCCGTCCGACGAGTGAATCACGGCGGCGTGGTCGGGGCCGAAGCCGCGGGGCGCTCGGGGACGGTCGAGGAATCGGTCATGGGCGGTCACGTGGCCTCGCGGGCAGCGGTGATTCGGCGGAGGCCGCTTACTTTCGGCTCACCTCGGCGATACCCCCCTGCGGCCTTCTTGCGTGCTGAAGACGGTAGACAGGTGGTTGTCGTTGGCTGAGAGGATGAGAAGACGTGGATGTGTATGAAGCCGTGCACAGTCGCCGGGCCGTGCGGGCGTTCAGCGATGAGCCGGTACCCAAAGAAATTCTCGAACGAGTGCTGGCCGCAGCGACGCGGGCTCCGTCGAGTGGGAACCTCCAGCCGTGGCATGTGTATGTCGTGACCGGCGAGCCCCTGGCCGAACTGAAGAGGCATGCGACGAACAGGGCACTGGCGGGAGACCCGGGTGATGAGCGCGAGTATCCGATGTACCCGGCCACACTGACCTCGCCGTATCTGGACCGTTTTTCCGCCGCGGCCGCCCAGCGGTACAAAGCGCTGGGGATCGAGCGCGACGACCTCGACAGGCCCACGAAGATCGCCGCCTTGAACTCGGAGGCGTTCGGGGCGCCGGTCGTGCTGTTCTGCTACCTCGACCGGACGATGGGGCCCGGGCAGTGGGGGGACGCGGGGATGTACCTGCAGACGGTCATGCTGTTGCTGAGGGCGGAAGGGTTGCACAGCTGCCCCCAGGTGATGTGGACGGTGTACCGCAAGACCGTCAGCCAGACAGTCGGAGCCGATGACGGGCTCGTGCTGTTCTGCGGTGTCGCGGTGGGATTCGAGAAGCAAGGCGTGCCACGGCTGCGTACCGGGCGGGCGGACATGACAGAAACAGTGAGCTTCATCGGAGTGTGACCTCCAGGACTTGCCGATCATGTTCGCAGCCGGACGGCGACGGCTGCTGCCACAAGCTGCTGACGCGGCGCCAGGACTTCTTTTGGCTCAGGCACGAAGGCGGGCTGTCCGGCTGCCCCAGCCGCGCGGAGTCCGCCCACGACATCGTGGAGAACCAGCACGCCTCGGTGTCGATGTCCTGGGCGGCGGGAGGCGTTCGTGACCGCGCAACGGCGGGCATGGTGAGGCCGACGTTGACGGCGGTGCGGCCGAGTTCGAGACGACTCGGTACGCCGACGACGATCGAGTTGATGGCGTTCGAGGTCTTCATGGGGCACCTCTCGACTTCTGCCGTTGTGGCTACGAGTGACCTCCGGAGATGGAGGCAGTCCGCTCTGCCTCGCGGGGCCGGCCGGGCGAGACCCGGGTCAGGCCGCGCTCCAGGTCGTCGAGGGCGCGGCGGGCGGTGGCGATGCGTTCGAGCAGCAGGTCGGGGTCTTCTGGGGAGGCCGTGAGAGGTCGGTCCCGAGCATCGTTCTCCTCCATGTCGCGTGCTTCGTCGAGGGAAGTGATGACGACGCCGATGAGGACGTTGACGAGGACGAAGGAAGCGAGCAGGACGTAGGAGGCGTAGTAGAGGATGCTCCAGTGGGAGACCTCCAGGCCCGCACGGACCGCATCACCGATGCCGTCCAGGGTCATCAGGAGGAAGAGGGTGAGGACGGCGCGGCCGATGGAGCCGTAGTGCTCGGGATCGTGGCGTGCGAAGAAGACCCAGCCCACCATCGCGTAGACGTACAGCAGCAGAGCGCCCACGACCAGGAAACTGAGCGTGCCGGGGAGACTGCGGCCGACCGCGACCAGGAAGATGCGCAGCTGCGGCAGGAAGCGGGCGGTGCGCAGCACTCGGGCCAGCCGCAACAGCCGCAGGACGGTGGAGTTCTCGCGTACGACGGGCAGGAAGGCGCTCAGGACGACGGCGAGGTCGAAGAGGTTCCACGGGTCGCGGAAGAAGTCCCGGGGACGGTTGGCATGGGCGGCCAGGCGCAGCACGATCTCCACCGTGAAGGCGGCGACGCAGGCGTGCTCGGCGAGGCGTAACCACCGGTGCCAGTCGTCCACCAGTCCGCTGTACGTCTCCACGCCGAGCAGCGCGGCGTTGGTGAGGATCAGGGCGAACACGGTGGCGGCGAACCAGCGTGCCTCCGTGATGGCGCGACACCGATGCGCCAACGTCTCCCGGGCGGTCCGCGTCCCGGCAGTCACTTCCGTCATCTTGCTCTGTTCCTCCGTGCAACACGCTGTTCCCGGCCAGCCGGGCCGGAATTCGGGCTTGTTGAGCGATCATGCTCCAGGGGAAACTTCTACAGCACTGTAGAGAGCGATGTGCTGCCGGTATGCCGTTTCGGCCGCCGTCCGTCCCCCTGGGAGAGCAGATCTGATGTTCGGCCTGAGTGAACTGGCCCTGATCCTCCTCGTCGTCGTGGTGGTCCTGGCGGTCAAGAAGCTGCCCGAGCTGACACGTTCGGCAGGCAAGGCGGCCCGGATCTTCAAGAGCGAGGCCAAGGAGCTCAAGAACGGCGAGCGGTGAACATGTGCCGGCCCCAGCCCTGCGAGGGGCTGAGAGCGGCAAGGCGTCTGCCTTCCCCGCCGGCGCCAAGCTCGCCGGTGTGGTCGCTGCCCTCGCCGCAGCGGAGCCGGGCTGCTGTGCGTTCTTCGACTTCACCCAGCCCGCCCCGGAAAAGCCCAGCCTCCCGTACGTCTGCGGGTCGTTTGGATCCGCGCGCCCACCCCGGCGGCATCAGGCGGTGATGGGCGCGCGGGCCGATTGCGGTCACTGGCCGGGTGGGCCCCCGTCAACTCCGCCGCGCGGCGCAGCGCGGCGGCTGGGCCGCTCTGCCCCGCCCGCATCGACTGTCCGGACGTCTCATGGCTGTGACGATCGGGATGGTTGTCTATCCGTGCTCGGGACTTGATTGGGCGGCGTCGTTCGAGGTTGTTCCGGGTTTGGTGTGGAGGACTTCGCGGGCCTGTTCGGCGGCGCGGGTGATGCTCTCGCTGATGAAGTCGAGGAAGCGGGCGATGTTCTCCAAGCGGGTGGCGGCGGGGGTGTGGGGGCCCAGGACGGCGACGCCTTGGCGTGCGGTTTCGACGAGCTGGTCGTTGGATCGGGCGCTGGCGATCGTCGCCTGGTAGAAGAGTTCGTCGTCGACGACGTAGCGGTCGCGGCGGCGTTCGTCGCGTTCTCGGCGGACGAGGCTCTGGCTCTCCAGGAAGGCGATCGCTTTGGAGATGGACGCCGGGCTGACCTGGAGGCGCTGGGCGAGTTGGGACGCGGTGAGGCTGCCCGCGTCGGTGGTGAACAGGCAGGTCAGCACCCGGGCCGTCATTTTGGGCAGGCCCGAAGCCATGAGGACGGTGGTGAGTGTCTCCTCGTACTCGGCCACGGCCTCGGCGTTGCGTCCGTGTGGCTGGGGGACTGCCTCCGACCCTCGGGAGGAGGCGGGCCTGCGCCGGTGGGCGCGGCGTTCGGTGGCGCGGTGGGCCAGGTCGGCGCGGTAGGCGGTGGGGCCGCCGTTGCGCATCACCTCGCGCGTGATCGTCGAGGTCGGACGGTCGAGGCGTCGGGCGATCTCGGCATAGGGGAGGCTGTCGGCCAGCCCCAGCGCGATCTGCTGGCGTTCCTGCTGGGTGAGCCTGCCTCCCGGCATCGCGATCTCCTTGGTGATCCTTCGTGGTGGTTCCTGATCCCCCCACTCTAGCGTTCACTTCTCACCCATTGCAATGATTGGCGCGACCACCGTTGCGTTACTGGCGAGGTGGTTGCAACGGTTTCTCGGTCTCTACCTGCACGAATGTCGATTCTATGCAACGAGTGTGTTGCGGATATATGGAAAGCAACGTAGCGTTTCCGATGTCAGAAACAATGAACGAGCACGGGAGAGCACGATGCAGAAGTTCGACACCCCCGCCCCGATCTCCGCCGTCCTGGCCATCCCCGCCGGACGTATCCAGTTCATCGCCGCCGACCGCGCCGACACCACCGTCGAAGTCCTGCCCGCCAACCCCTCCAAGAGCCGCGACGTCCAGGCCGCCGAGCAGACCACCGTCGCCTACGCCGAGGGCGTCCTGCGGATCCACGCCCCTGAGCCCACGAACCAGCTCTTCGACCCCTCCGGATCCCTGGAGGTCACCGTCCAGCTGCCCGCCGGCTCCCGCATCGAGGCCAAGGCTGCTGGCTCCGAGCTCCGCGGCGTCGGCCGCCTCGGCGACGTCGCCTTCGAAGGCGCGTATCGCCAGGTCAAGATCGATGAGGCTGTGAGCGTCCGCCTCACTGCGATCGACGGCGACGTCGAGATCGGCAGGCTCAACGGCCCCGCGGAGATCAGCACCACAAGGGGCGACATCCGGATCACCGAGGCCATGCGCGGCACGGTCGTGCTCCGCACCCAGTCCGGCGACATTTCGGTCGGCGCCGCTGTCGGCGTCTCGGCCGCCCTGGACGCCGGCACCGGCTACGGCCGCATCAGCAACGACCTCAAGAACGATGGCACCGCCGATCTCGACATCCACGCCACCACCTCCCACGGCGACATCACCGCCCGCAGCCTCTAGTAGGGCTTTGTTAGGTGGTGTCGTAGGGCTGCCATGGGGTGGGTTGTCGGCAGGTGGGGCAGGTGCCGGTCCAGGTGGCCAGGAGGTGTTG
>NZ_JBHVEE010000095.1:0-39819 GCF_042802415.1 Streptomyces sp. NPDC057486
GTACGAGGACGACCCTCCGCCTTGCGATCGCACGCACCGGACGCCGCCGGGCCCACCCTTCGGGCGGACGGCGGGACTTCCGACACACGCCCTAGGGGAGGAAGCCCGGGCGGATCGAGCTCTGGATGCCGGTGACCGTGATGCCGTTCGCCGAGCCCTTGAAGCGCAGGTAATCCGTGAACAGGTCGGCATAACCGTCGCGGTCCGAGTCGCGCAGCCGCAGCGAGCTGCCGAAGGACGAGTTGGCCTCCGGGTCCCCCGGTACGCCCGTGGTGGCGAGTTCGAACCACTGGGACCTGGTCCCGCTCAGGCCCTGGGAACTGCCGCGCAGGATGTGGACCGCACCGGCGTCGGCGTACTTGCCCAGATCCTCACCCACGGCGGAGACGGCGAGGTCCGGGTAGCCGTCGTGGTTCACGTCGCCGGCCGAGAGGTCGTGGCCGAACCAGTCGCCGTTCTCCGAGGTGCCGGTGACGCCGCTGGTGTTCTGGGTGAGTTTGGTGGTGGAGCCGGGGCCGGACGAGCCGCCGCGCCAGACGATGACGGCACCCTTCTCCCCGTCGGCCAGCGGCTGGCCGAGGGCGATGTCGCCGTAACCGTCCTTGTTGAAGTCGGCGACGGTGCCGCTCACGGCGAAACTGGAGTCCTCGCCCGTGCCGAGCTTCAGTGTCGCGCCGCGGGTGAGGGTGGAGCCGCCCCGGATGAACCAGGCTCCGGTGAGCGTGTGGCTGGGCCCGTCGACGCCGCCGACGACCACCAGGTCGGCGGCCGCGTCCTTGGTGACCTTGCCGGCCACCAGATGCTCGGCGAACAGGTCGTCACGGGTGAGCTTGGTGACGGTGCCGCTGAAGCCCGACTTGCTGAACGTGCCCCGGTAGACCTGTGCAGTGTGGTTGTTGATCACGGCGAGGTCGGGCTTGCCGTCGCCGTTGAAGTCGCCCGAGGCCAGATCGTCCCCGAACACGCCCCACGTCCGCGCATCCTTGTTCGGTACGACAGTGCCGCCCGAGAGACCGGCTGCCGAACCCCACAGGATGGTCACCGCCCCCTGGTGTCTGTGGCCGTTGACGGTTTCGCCGGGTGATCCGACGGCGAGGTCGGCGTAGCCGTCGCGGTTGAAGTCCGCGCCCGTCATGGTGATGCCGAAACCGTCCTCCCCCTCGTTGGATCCGGGGACGCCGGCGCTGTTCTGGGTGATGTTCTGGGCGCGTCCGTACGGGCCGGCCGCTGTGCCGTAGATGATCCCGACCGTGCCGGAAACGTCCGAGCCCGCGTCGGTCGCGCTGCCGCTGTAGGCGTAGTCGCGGTAGCCGTCTCCGTTGAAGTCGTCGGAGTACTTGGCGGTGGCCGCGGCGGCGCTGCCCGCTCCGGCTATGAGCAGGCCACCGGTGAGCAGGCCGCCGGTGAGGGCGGCGGCAGCGGTGGTGGCCAGGGTGGTGCGGAGTCTGCTGTGCATGCCGTTCGTCTTCTCCTGCTGCATGCGGGGATGCGCGAAGGCACCCGAAATCAGTTTCCGACGCCGGACTCCCTATGCCCTTTTCGCGTCAACTGTGACTGGGGACACAGGTGTTCGGCGAAGAAGTGACTTCCAGTGGGGGCAGATGGTTGTGCGGGACACGTGGGAAACGTGTGGTCGGTGTGATGTGGCAGTGAACAGCACGGTGCTGAAGGCGATCAGCGGCTGGTCGAGGCCGGCCGCCGGATACGGCGCCACCGGGTCCGCCCCGGTGCGTACGGACCACCATGTCCTGGCCTTGTCGAAGTCCGCCCAAAGCAGAAGCGGCCGGTCCTGCCCCCGAGGCAGGTCCGACCGCTTCTGTACCGCTGATACCGGCTACTTCACCGGCTCGGGCTCCGGAGCGTCCGCCGTCTCCGGCTCGCCCGCCGGGTCCGCCGGGGTCTTCACCGAGTCCAGCAGCAGCTGCGAGACGTCGACCACCTGGATCGACTCCTTGGCCCGGCCGTCGTTCTTCTTGCCGTTGACCGAGTCGGTCAGCATGACGAGGCAGAACGGACAGGCGGTGGAGACGATGTCCGGGTTGAGGGAGAGGGCTTCGTCGACGCGCTCGTTGTTGATGCGCTTGCCGATCCGCTCCTCCATCCACATCCGGGCACCACCGGCGCCGCAGCAGAAGCCGCGCTCCTTGTGGCGGTGCATCTCCTCGTTCCGCAGACCCGGCACCTTCGCGATGATCTCGCGCGGGGGCGTGTAGATCTTGTTGTGACGGCCCAGGTAGCAGGGGTCGTGGTACGTGATCAGGCCCTCGACCGGTGTCACCGGGATCAGCTTGCCCTCGTCGATGAGGTGCTGGAGCAGCTGCGTGTGGTGGATGACCTCGTACTCGCCGCCGAGCTGCGGGTACTCGTTCGCGATGGTGTTGAAGCAGTGCGGGCAGGTCGCGACGATCTTCTTCGACGACTTCGGCTTCTTCGTCGCCTCGTCCTCGTCGTCCTCGCCGAACGCCATGTTCAGCATCGCGACGTTCTCCTGGCCGAGCTGCTGGAACAGCGGCTCGTTGCCGAGGCGGCGGGCCGAGTCACCGGTGCACTTCTCGTCGCCGCCCATGATCGCGAACTTGACGCCCGCGATGTGGAGCAGCTCGGCGAAGGCCTTGGTGGTCTTCTTGGCACGGTCCTCGAGAGCGCCCGCGCAGCCGACCCAGTAGAGGTAGTCGATCTCCGACAGGTCCTCGACGTCCTTGCCGACGATCGGGACCTCGAAGTCGACCTCCTTCGTCCACTCGACGCGCTGCTTCTTGGCGAGCCCCCAGGGGTTGCCCTTCTTCTCCAGGTTCTTGAGCATCGTGCCCGCCTCGGACGGGAACGCGGACTCGATCATCACCTGGTAGCGGCGCATGTCGACGATGTGGTCGATGTGCTCGATGTCGACCGGGCACTGCTCCACGCACGCACCGCAGGTGGTGCAGGACCAGAGCACGTCCGGGTCGATGACGCCGTTCTCCTCGACGGTGCCGATCAGCGGGCGCTCGGCCTCCGCGAGAGCGGCCGCCGGTACGTCCTTCAGCTGCTCCTCGGTCGCCTTCTCGTTGCCCTCCATGTCCTTGCCGCCACCGGCGAGCAGGTACGGGGCCTTGGCGTGCGCGTGGTCGCGCAGCGACATGATCAGGAGCTTCGGGGAGAGCGGCTTGCCCGTGTTCCAGGCGGGGCACTGCGACTGGCAGCGACCGCACTCGGTGCACGTGGAGAAGTCGAGGATGCCCTTCCAGGAGAACTGCTCGACCTGGGAGACACCGAAGACGTCGTCCTCGCCCGGGTCCTCGAAGTCGATCTCCTTGCCGCCGGACGTCATCGGCTGCAGCGCGCCGAGCGCGACCGCGCCGTCGGCGTTCCGCTTGAACCAGATGTTCGGGAAGCCGAGGAAGCGGTGCCAGGCGACACCCATGTTGGTGTTCAGCGAGACCGTGATCATCCAGATCAGCGAGATGCCGATCTTGACCATCGCGGTGAAGTAGATGAGGTTCTGCAGCGTGCCGAGCGCGAGGCCCTTGAAGGCGAGGACCAGGGGGTACGAGATGAAGTACGAGGCCTCGTAGCCCTCCACGTGGTGGATCGCGCCCTCGAGGCCGCGCAGGGTCAGGATCGCCAGACCGATGCCGAGGATGACGTACTCGACGAAGTACGCCTGCCACGCCTTGGAGCCCGCGAACCGGGACTTGCGGCCGGCCCGGGAGGGGAGGTTCAGCAGCCGGATGGCGATCAGCACGAGGATGCCGACCGTCGTCATCAGACCGATGAACTCGGTGTACATCTCGAACGGCGGCCAGTTGCCGATGATCGGCAGGACCCAGTCGGCCTTGAAGAGCTGCCCGTATGCCTGGAGCAGCGTCGGCGGCAGTGTCAGGAAGCCGATGGCGACGAACCAGTGCGCGAAGCCGACGATCCCCCACCGGTTCATCCGGGTGTGGCCGAGGAACTCCTTGACCAGGGTGATCGTGCGCTGTTTCGGGTTGTCGGTGCGGCTGCCTGCCGGGACCGGCTGTCCGAGCTTGACGAACCGGTAGATCTGCGCGACGGCTCGGGCGATGAGCGCAACGCCGACCACAGTCAGCACCAGCGACACGATGATCGCGGCGAGTTGCATTTGGGGGCTCCTCGGGCCTGCGAGGGTGGGATCCAGCACTTACTAAGCAGTAACTTAATCAGTCTGTGCTGACACTATCCACTTATTCCGCCGCGCTGTAGCCGCGCAGCCGGTGATCTGTGTCGCTCAGGGGTGCCTTCCCGCGGTGGGTGAGCCCGCGGAAGGCGGCGCGGAGTGGGGTGTGTACGGCTTCCGCGAGGATGGCCAGGTCGAGTCCCAGCCAGTGCTGCTCGGCGTAGTGCTGGTCGAGCAGGGCGGGTTCGTCCCACGGCATTCCGGAGCGGGAGCGGACCTGGGCCAGGCCGGTGAGGCCGGGTCTCAGTTCCTGCCGCCAGTGTCGCGCACCGGCCTCGTTCGGGGTGCGCGCCCGCTCGTGGTCGGGGGTGAGCGGTTCCGGTCCGACGAGCGAGAGATCTCCCCGCAGGACGTGGGGCAGCCGGGACAGCACGTCCAGGCGCAGCCGGCGGGTGCCCAGGGAGCGCAGCACGAAGGGGCGGCCGGCCAGTCCGATCCGGGTGGAGCGGGTCAGTACGCGGCCCGGGGGGCGCTGCGCGGCGAGGGTGAGAGCTCCGGCGGCGAGCAGGGGGGCGGCCAGGGTCAGCAGGGCCGAGCCGAGGACGAGATCCAGTGCGCGCTTGGCTGTCATGTGCGACCTCGGTCTGGTCCACGCGTGTGTCTGCATCCGCATCCGCGTGCGCATCCGCATCGTTCACACCTGCCTGGTTCGGACGGGTCGAGTGTCAATTTTGTACGGCTCTCGCCATTTTGTGACAGAACGATCCCACGCGACGATGATGGACCGGGTGTGTGGCCCGCCGGGCGGTCGGGTGTCGCCCGTTGGTGTGCAGGTGGCGCGGGGTGTGTGCACGATAGTTGAGTCGACTCGACTCAGCTCTGTTGACTCCGGGACGCCTGTCATGCATCCTTGAGTCAGATCCACTCAAGTAGTCAGTTGGAGGAATTGAAATGGCACGTGCGGTCGGCATCGACCTGGGCACGACTAACTCCGTCGTCAGCGTTCTCGAAGGCGGCGAGCCCACCGTCATCACCAACGCCGAAGGCGCCAGGACCACGCCGTCCGTCGTCGCCTTCGCGAAGAACGGCGAGGTTCTGGTGGGCGAGGTCGCCAAGCGTCAGGCGGTGACCAACGTCGACAGGACCATCCGGTCGGTCAAGCGCCACATGGGCACCGACTGGAAGATCGACCTCGACGGCAAGAGCTTCAACCCGCAGCAGATGAGCGCCTTCATCCTGCAGAAGCTGAAGCGCGACGCCGAGGCGTACCTGGGCGAGAAGGTCACCGACGCGGTGATCACCGTTCCCGCGTACTTCAACGACTCCGAGCGTCAGGCGACGAAGGAGGCCGGCGAGATCGCGGGCCTGAACGTCCTGCGTATCGTCAACGAGCCGACCGCCGCCGCGCTGGCGTACGGGCTCGACAAGGACGACCAGACGATCCTCGTCTTCGACCTCGGTGGCGGCACCTTCGACGTGTCCCTCCTGGAGATCGGCGACGGCGTCGTCGAGGTGAAGGCCACCAACGGTGACAACCACCTCGGTGGTGACGACTGGGACCAGCGCGTCGTCGACTACCTGGTGAAGCAGTTCGCCAACGGTCACGGTGTGGACCTGTCCAAGGACAAGATGGCTCTCCAGCGTCTCCGCGAAGCCGCGGAGAAGGCGAAGATCGAGCTGTCCTCCTCGACGGAGACCACGATCAACCTGCCGTACATCACGGCGTCCGCCGAGGGCCCGCTGCACCTGGACGAGAAGCTCACGCGCGCCCAGTTCCAGCAGCTCACCGCGGACCTCCTGGACCGCTGCAAGAACCCGTTCCACAACGTCATCAAGGACGCGGGCATCCAGCTCTCCGAGATCGACCACGTCGTTCTCGTCGGTGGCTCGACCCGTATGCCGGCCGTCGCCGAGCTCGTCAAGGAGCTCACCGGTGGCCAGGAGGCCAACAAGGGCGTGAACCCGGACGAGGTCGTCGCCATCGGCGCCTCGCTCCAGGCCGGTGTCCTCAAGGGCGAGGTCAAGGACGTCCTGCTGCTCGATGTCACCCCGCTGTCTCTCGGTATCGAGACCAAGGGCGGCATCATGACGAAGCTCATCGAGCGCAACACGACGATCCCGACCAAGCGGTCCGAGATCTTCACGACGGCCGAGGACAACCAGCCGTCCGTCCAGATCCAGGTCTACCAGGGCGAGCGCGAGATCGCGGCGTACAACAAGAAGCTCGGCATGTTCGAGCTGACCGGTCTGCCGCCGGCCCCGCGTGGTGTCCCGCAGATCGAGGTCGCGTTCGACATCGACGCCAACGGCATCATGCACGTCGCCGCCAAGGACCTCGGCACCGGCAAGGAGCAGAAGATGACCGTCACCGGCGGCTCCTCGCTGCCGAAGGACGAGGTCAACCGGATGCGTGAGGAGGCCGAGCAGTACGCGGAGGAGGACCACCGCCGCCGCGAGGCCGCCGAGTCCCGCAACCAGGGCGAGCAGCTCGTCTACCAGACGGAGAAGTTCCTCAAGGACAACGAGGACAAGGTTCCCGGCGACGTGAAGACGGAGGTGGAGACCGCGCTCACCGAGCTGAAGGAGAAGCTCAAGGGCGAGGACACCGCCGAGATCCGTACCGCCACCGAGAAGGTCGCGGCCGTCTCCCAGAAGCTGGGCCAGGCGATGTACGCCAACGCACAGGCCGAGGGCGGCCCGCAGGCCGAAGGCCAGCCGGGCGCCGAGCAGGCCAGGGCCGATGACGACGTCGTCGACGCCGAGATCGTGGACGACGAGAAGGACGCCAAGGGCGGTGCGGCGTGACCGAGGAGACTCCGGGCTTCGAGGAGAAGCCCGACGTTCCCTCCGGCGCCACCTCTGACGACGCCGACCCGAAGGCTGCCTCCCCCTCCACGGAGGAGGGGGCGGCCCCGGCCGGGGACGTGAACCAGACGGCAGGTCTGACGGCACAGCTGGACCAGGCACGCAGCGCGCTCACCGAGCGCACCGGCGACCTCCAGCGGCTCCAGGCCGAGTACCAGAACTACCGCCGCCGTGTGGAGCGGGACCGGGTCACGGTCAAGGAGATCGCCGTTGCGGGTCTCCTGAGCGAGCTCCTGCCCGTGCTCGACGACGTCGGCCGCGCCAGGGAACACGGCGAGCTCGTGGGCGGGTTCAAGTCGGTGGCCGAATCGCTGGAGACGGTCGTCGCCAAGCTGGGCCTGCAGCAGTTCGGCAAGGAGGGCGAGCCCTTCGACCCGACGATCCACGAAGCCCTGATGCACTCGTACGCGCCGGATGTCACCGAGACGACCTGCGTGGCGATCCTGCAGCCGGGGTATCGCATCGGCGAGCGCACCATCCGCCCCGCGCGGGTGGCAGTGGCCGAGCCGCAGCCGGGCGCGAGCCCCGCGGCGGCCAAAGAGGAGAAGACAGACGACGAGGAGAGCGGTGGCACCGAGGAGGTCTGACATTTCGTCCGACCACCGCGGGGCCCACCGCCCGGTTCGGCGACCGGCCTGCGGGCCGGTCGCCCGGCCGATCGTCCGGAAGGAGGGACGTCGATGAGCACGAAGGACTTCGTCGAGAAGGACTACTACAAGGTCCTCGGCGTCCCCAAGGACGCCACCGAAGCCGAGATCAAGAAGTCGTACCGGAAGCTCGCCCGCGAGTTCCACCCGGACGCGAACAAGGGCGACAACAAGGCGGAGGAGCGCTTCAAGGAGATCTCCGAGGCCAATGACATCCTCGGCGACGCCAAGAAGCGCAAGGAGTACGACGAGGCACGCGCCCTCTTCGGCAACGGCGGATTCCGGGCCGGTCCCGGAGGCGCGGGAGGCAACTTCAACTTCGACCTGGGCGACCTCTTCGGAGGCACGCAGGGCGGCGGTCCCGGCGGCCCCGGAGGCTTCGGCGGCGGCGGCGGTCTGGGCGATGTCTTCGGCGGGCTGTTCAACCGGGGCGGTGGTACGGGGACACGCGTGCAGCCGCGCCGCGGGCAGGACATCGAGTCCGAGGTGACGCTCAGCTTCACCGAGGCGGTCGACGGGGCCACGGTTCCGCTGCGGATGTCCAGCCAGGCGCCCTGCAAGGCGTGTTCGGGCACCGGCGACAAGAACGGCACCCCGAGGGTCTGCCCGACCTGTGTCGGCACTGGACAGGTGTCGCGCGGCAGCGGCGGCGGATTCTCGCTCACCGATCCCTGCGTGGACTGCAAGGGCCGGGGCCTCATCGCCCAGGACCCGTGCGATGTGTGCAAGGGCAGCGGGCGGGCACGTTCGTCGCGCACCATGCAGGTCAGGATCCCGGCGGGCGTCTCCGACAGCCAGCGGATCCGGCTGCGCGGCAAGGGCGCACCGGGCGAGCGCGGCGGACCGGCCGGCGACCTGTACGTCGTCGTGCATGTCGACGCCCACCCGGTCTTCGGCCGCAAGGGCGACAACCTCACGGTCACCGTGCCCGTCACCTTCACGGAGGCGGCGCTCGGCGGCGAGGTGAAGGTCCCGACGCTCGGCGGACCGCCCGTCACCCTGAAGCTTCCGGCCGGCACCCCCAACGGGCGCACGATGCGCGCCCGCGGCAAGGGTGCCGTACGCAAGGACGGCACCCGGGGCGACCTCCTGGTCACCGTCGAGGTGGCGGTCCCCACGGACCTCACCGCCGACGCCCAGGACGCGCTGGAGGCCTACCGGAAGGCGACCGCGGGGGAGGACCCGCGGGCGGAGCTGTTCCAGGCGGCGAAGGGAGCTTGAGGTGGACGGCCGACGACGTAATCCGTACGAACTGACCGATGACTCCCCGGTGTACGTGATCTCGATCGCGGCCCAGCTCTCGGGCCTGCATCCGCAGACACTGCGCCAGTACGACCGCCTCGGCCTGGTCTCCCCGGACCGCACGGCCGGCCGAGGCAGGCGTTACTCGGCCCGCGACATCGAGCTGCTGCGCACGGTGCAGCAACTGTCGCAGGACGAGGGCATCAACCTGGCAGGCATCAAGCGCATCATCGAACTGGAGAACCAGGTGGCCGCGCTCCAGCAGCGCGTCGCCGAACTCTCCGCGGCGGTGGACGCCGCTGCGGCGGCGATGCAGCAGCGCGAGGCGCAGGTGCATGCGTCGTACCGGCGCGATCTGGTGCCGTACACGGATGTGCAGCAGACCAGCGCGTTGGTGGTCTGGCGGCCGAAGAAGCCCAAGGAATAGGCCGGGTTACGGCGCGTGGACGACGGCGGAGGCCCGTCACCCGGGAATGGGTGGCGGGCCTCCGCCGTGCGCACGGGTCATTGGTCCTGGTCCAGAATCCCTGACTGCGCAATGAGATATCCGAGTTGGGCTCGACTGCCGCTGCCCAGTGCGGAACTGAGCTTGGCGATGTGCGCGCGGCAGGTGCGTACGTTCATGCCGAGGCGGCGTGCTATGGCCTCGTCGACATGCCCTTCGACCAGCAGCTTCGCGATCGAGTGCCGTACGCCGGAGATGCCCTCGGGTGTCGGGTCGTACGGGACCTGTTCCTGCAGCGGGACCGCGCGTCGCCAGAACTGCTCGAAGACCTTGACGAGGTACTCCACCATCGCGGGGTGCCTCAGCTCCAGTGCCACCTGCCGGTCGTCCGTGGCCGGGATGAACGCGACGGTGTGGTCGAAGATCATCAATCGTTCGATGAGTTCTTCGAGCGTACGGATCTCCACCTTGTCCGACGCCATGCGTGCCGCGTAGGTGAGCGTTCCATGGCTGTGCCGGACGGTGTGCTGATAGAGGGAACGCATGCCGACGCCGCGCTCGGTGAGCATGTTGCCGCGCTCCACGGCGATGTTGAGGGCGTCCTCGCTGCGTCCGCCGCCCGGCTGGATGGTGAGCACCTCCGACCGGCACTCGGCCAGGGCGAGTTCGATGGAAGCGTTGATGCGCTCGATACCTTCGAGGACGGTGATCGCGTGCGTCGTCGGCGGGATCTGGGCGCTGATGGCCATGAATGGCTCGAAGGTCTCGGTCAGTTCGACCGACAGCCGTCTTCGGTCCTGGATCTCACGCTCGAGCGGGTGGAGCCGCTGGGTGAGCGCGGCGGCCGGCGGCACCGGCCGGAGCCATGTGGCGTCATCGGGGTCGGGGTGAAGCAGGGCGAATTCCAGCAAGCAGGGAGCAGGCTCCACTTCGGTGCGGGCTATCTTGCCCACGCTCAGTGCGCTCGCGTACAGCCGCGCTCCCTCCTCGCACAGACTGCTGATGGAGTGGGGATGTGTCGCTTTTGTGTTTTTTGTGGTCAATTCTCCACCCCCCAGGAATATGAATCAGCAGGAACATGATGCACCGCTTCTGTGGCATTGACGTGCCTGGATGAGCAATCGTCTTGTTCTGCGGGGGAGAGGAAACCTTGGAAGTGAGGACGAAGCCGAATATGGGTAAGAAGATGCTTCGCTCGGTGCTTGCTGCGGCCGTCTCCGCCGCGCTGGCGGCGGGGGTGCTCGGTACCCTCGACCTGGCTTGGGACAGTGCGCCCAACAAGACGGCTGGCGCGCAGGTTCGGGCCGTAGCGCCGCCCGACCTGGCTTGGGACAGCATTCCTGCGGATCTGGCGGAGGCGTGACCATCCCGCCGGACGACCGGGTCTTCCGGCGGGAGATGGCCTCGGCCTACCGCTCAGGGTGGCACTTCATCGATCTGCTCACGGCACTCCCCCGCCATGGCGATTCGTTGATGGTCACCCTGCTCGGAGAGCCTGTCGTCGTCGTTCTCGAGGACGACGACGAGGTCCGCGCCTACCGGTGTCTCCGCCGCCCCCGCGGGGCGCCGCAGCCTGTCAGGTGCGCGATCCGATACGGAATGATCTTCGTCAATCTCGATCAGCGTGACCACCAGCTGATCGAACCAGAAACCATCTCCGCCACCCCCCGCAGTGCCTGAGCGATCCCCCGTCGTTCCATGTCGCTCGGACACTCCCCCACACAGCGGCGCCATCGTGACCTGAACACGGTGGCGCCGTTGTGCTGCCCCGGGGCGGACGGTGGGGGACTGCCGGGGCTCACGGCCCCGGCCGTCAGGCCGTGCGGACCGGTGCGCCCCGGCCCAGCGCCCGTTCGAGGGCGATCTCGATGACGACCCGGTTCGGGTTGGGTGCCGGCGTGCGCCCATAGCGTTCCGCGTAACGGAGTACCGCGTCGTCGACCACGTCCTGTTCCGTACGGACCATCGCGCGGCCCTCCAGCGTCGCCCAGCGCCCCCGGTCCACCTGGCAGACCGCCACCCGTGCCCCGTCCGGACCGGCCGCCAGGACGTTGGCGACCTTTCTGCTGCTCTTGTTGGTGATGATGCGGGCGAGCCCGGCCTCGGGGTCGTACGTCACGCCGACCGGCACCACGTGCGGGCTCCCGTCGGGACGGTGGGTGGTCAGGGTGCACACGTGGTACTCGCGCCAGAAGGCGAGGTACTCGGGGCTGGGGTTGCGTACGTCTACGGCCATGGGGAAAGGGTAGGCATCCGCAGGCCCGTGCCCCGATGCGGTGCGGTGGCGGAGGAGCGGTCCGGCCGGTTCACTCGACCGGGAGTCCTGTTCCCTCTCCGGGGTCCGGCCCTGGGGCAAGTGGCGTGGGACCGACCCGACAGATGTACCTTGAGTGGAATAGACTCAACTTTGTGGACGTTGATCTGGTCAGAGTTATGGACAGGCCAGTCACCGCAAGGAGGAGAGAGCGCACGTGGACGCCGAGCTGACCAACAAGAGCCGGGACGCCATCAACGCGGCCACCAGCAGGGCCGTGAAGGACGGACACCCCGATCTGACCCCCGGGCATCTGCTGCTCGCCCTGCTCCAGGGCGAGGACAACGAGAACATCATCGACCTGCTGGCCGCCGTCGAGGCCGACCAGGCCGCCGTGCGCAGCGAGACCGAGCGGCTGCTCGCGTCGCTGCCCAGCGTCACCGGGTCGACCGTCGCCCCGCCGCAGCCCAACCGTGAGCTGCTCGCCGTCATCTCCGACGCCGCCCAGCGCGCGAAGGAGCTCGGCGACGACTACCTCTCCACCGAGCATCTGCTGATCGGTATCGCGGCCGAGGGCGGCCGCGCCGGTGAGATCCTCACCGGGCAGGGCGCCGGCGCGAAGAAGCTGCTGGACGCATTCGAGAAGAGCAGGGGAGGGCGCCGGGTGACCACACCCGACCCGGAGGGCCAGTACAAGGCCCTGGAGAAGTTCGGCACCGACTTCACGGCCGCCGCGCGCGACGGCAAGCTCGACCCCGTCATCGGACGTGACCAGGAGATCCGGCGCGTCGTGCAGGTCCTGTCGCGGCGTACGAAGAACAACCCCGTGCTCATCGGCGAGCCCGGCGTCGGCAAGACCGCCGTCGTCGAGGGGCTCGCCCAGCGCATCGTCAAGGGCGATGTGCCGGAGAGCCTGCGGAACAAGCGGCTCGTCTCGCTGGACCTGGGAGCCATGGTCGCGGGCGCCAAGTACCGCGGGGAGTTCGAGGAGCGCCTGAAGACCGTCCTCTCCGAGATCAAGGAGAGCGACGGCCAGATCATCACATTCATCGACGAGCTCCACACCGTCGTGGGCGCGGGCGCCGGCGGGGACTCCGCCATGGACGCGGGCAACATGCTCAAGCCGATGCTGGCCCGCGGCGAGCTGCGGATGGTGGGTGCGACGACGCTCGACGAGTACCGTGAGCGGATCGAGAAGGATCCCGCCCTGGAGCGCCGCTTCCAGCAGGTCCTGGTCGCCGAGCCGACCGTGGAGGACACCATCGCGATCCTCCGCGGCCTCAAGGGCCGTTACGAGGCGCACCACAAGGTGCAGATCGCGGACTCGGCGCTGGTCGCCGCCGCGACCCTGTCCGACCGCTACATCACCTCCCGCTTCCTTCCCGACAAGGCCATCGACCTGGTCGACGAGGCGGCGTCCCGGCTGCGTATGGAGATCGACTCCTCGCCCGTCGAGATCGACGAACTGCAGCGCGCCGTCGACCGCCTGCGGATGGAGGAGCTGGCGCTGAAGAACGAGACCGATGCCGCTTCCGTCCAGCGTCTGGAGAAGCTCCGCCGCGACCTCGCCGACAAGGAGGAGGAGCTGCGCGGCCTCACCGCCCGCTGGGAGAAGGAGAAGCAGAGCCTCAACCGCGTCGGTGAGCTGAAGGAGCGCCTCGACGACCTGCGCGGACAGGCCGAGCGCGCCCAGCGAGACGGCGACTTCGACACCGCCTCCAAGCTGCTGTACGGGGAGATCCCGGGCCTGGAGCGGGAGCTCGCCGAGGCCGACGAGGCGGAGCAGGAGGCCGCCAAGGACACGATGGTCAAGGACGAGGTGGGCCCGGACGACATCGCCGATGTCGTCGGCGCCTGGACCGGCATCCCGGCCGGACGCCTGCTGGAGGGCGAGACCCAGAAACTCCTGCGCATGGAGGAGGAGCTGGGCAGGCGGCTGATCGGCCAGACCGAGGCCGTGCAGGCGGTGTCGGACGCGGTACGCCGGACCAGGGCCGGTATCGCCGACCCGGACCGGCCCACCGGATCGTTCCTCTTCCTCGGCCCGACGGGTGTCGGCAAGACCGAACTGGCGAAGGCCCTCGCGGACTTCCTGTTCGACGACGAGCGGGCCATGGTCCGCATCGACATGAGCGAGTACAGCGAGAAGCACAGCGTCGCCCGGCTCGTCGGCGCGCCGCCCGGCTATGTCGGTTACGAGGAGGGCGGCCAGCTCACGGAGGCGGTCCGCCGCCGCCCGTACAGCGTCGTCCTGCTGGACGAGGTGGAGAAGGCCCACCCCGAGGTCTTCGACATCCTGCTGCAGGTCCTCGACGACGGCCGGCTCACCGACGGCCAGGGGCGGACGGTGGACTTCCGCAACACCATCCTGATCCTGACGTCGAACCTGGGCAGCCAGTTCCTGGTCGACCCGCTGACCAAGCCGGAGGAGAAGAAGGAGCGGGTCCTGGAGGTCGTCCGCGCGTCCTTCAAACCGGAGTTCCTCAACCGGCTCGACGACCTGGTGGTCTTCTCCGCCCTCTCCGGCGACGAGCTCGCGCACATCGCCGGGCTCCAGATCGACCGGCTCGCGAAGCGGCTGGCCGACCGGCGTCTCACCCTCGACGTCACCCCGGCCGCCCTGGCCTGGCTGGCGAAGGAGGGCAACGACCCGGCGTACGGGGCACGGCCGCTGCGCCGCCTGATCCAGACGGCGATCGGCGACCGGCTCGCGAAGGAGATCCTCGCGGGCGAGGTCACGGACGGGGACACCGTGCGGGTGGACACGTTCGGGGACGGCGAGGAGAGCGGTCTGATCGTGGGGGCCGCCCGGTAACGGACCGGGTGGTTCTCAGACGTCGAAAGGCTCGAAGCGTACGAGGGCGGTGCCGCCGCCCTCGTACACGACCGACACCTCGGCCGCGACCGCCTGGCTCGGCCGCTGGTCGCCGAACTCGATGTGCGCGCAGGTGTCGACCTTGTCGGCGCAGAACTCCGGGTCGAGCTCGGTGCCGGGGAACTCCGATTCCAGCCAGTTGTCCAGCTCCTTACGGGTGATCCGGAAGCGGACGTCGTACTCGGTGTCCAGCCAGGCGCGCCTCTTGCACTGCCGGTCGCGCGCCCCGGCCGGCAGCGGGACCCCGGTGAATTCCATCGCCTCGGCGCAGGGGACCTTCGAAACGAGAGGATCGTCGCTCGTCAGGAAGCCGATGACGGACCACCCGATCCAGGCGACGGCGAGCGCGGGCAGTGCCAGGAGCACCCAGGGGGAGCGGAAACGAGCGGCCCAATTGCGTGTTCCGTCCATGACATCCCCTCGCGCGGAGCCTCCCGGGTCCCCTCCCCGGCAGGCGGGATCATGTCAGCCGACAGCTGATCGGACCAGTCGGGGGTTGCCATTCCCCGCCTGCGATGGGAGAGGATGGCGCCAACCGTACGAAGGGAAATTCACGGTGAGCATCGACCCGTCCTCGATTCCGAATTTCGGGGGCCAGCCCGAACCGCAGGCGGCAGGACCGGAGGGCCCCGTCGTCCCTGACCAGGACCTCGTCAAGCAGCTTCTCGACCAGATGGAGCTGAAGTACGTCGTCGACGACGAGGGTGACCTCGCGGCGCCGTGGGAGGACTTCCGCACGTACTTCATGTTCCGTGGCGAGGACGAGCAGCAGGTCTTCTCGGTCCGTACGTTCTACGACCGCCCGCACGCCGCCGACCAGCGGCCGGTCCTCCTCGACGCGATCGACGACTGGAACCGCCGCACCCTGTGGCCCAAGGTCTACACCCACACCCACGAGGCCGAGGAGGGCGCCGAGGACACCGAGACGCCGGTCCGTCTGATCGGTGAGGCGCAGATGCTCATCGGTACGGGCGTCAGCCTGGAGCACTTCGTCTCGTCGACGGTCAGCTGGGTGCGGGCCTCGATCGAGTTCGACAAGTGGCTGCGGGAGCGTCTGGGGCTGGAGCCGGCCGACAAGGAGTCGGGCGACGCGCCGAGCGCCTGAGCGCACAGCCGTTCACAGCGCCGGCGGGACGGCGTCATCAGATACGTCCCGTAGCACGACAGCCCGGCCGGGGCGACGGTCACCACGACCGCCGTCCTCGGCCGGGTTTTTTTGTCGGGGTGTGCGCCGACGGCAGTGGCAGCGGGAACGCGGGCAGCAGGGAGCGCGGCTCGGACCCGAAGAAGCCGGAGCCGGACGGACGGCGCAGGACGGGCCGTCGCTCAGAGCCCCTTGAGTCGCGCGACGGCCTCGCGCAGCACGTCCTCCCGCTTGCAGAAGGCGAACCGGACCTTGCTGCGGCCCGCCTCCTGATGGTCGTAGAAGACCGCGTTGGGGATGGCGACGACCCCGCACCGCTCGGGCAGCGCGCGGCAGAACGCGAATCCGTCGGTCTCGCCGCCGAGCGGACGGATGTCGGTGGTGACGAAGTACGTCCCGGCAGGCCGGTAGACCTCGAATCCGGCCTCGCTCAGCCCGGCGCTCAGCAGATCCCGCTTGGCCCGCAGATCCGCGCGCAACCCGTCGAAGTAGCTGTCGGGCAGGCGCAGCGCCTCGGCGACCGCGTACTGGAACGGGCCCGCGGAGACGTAGGTCAGGAACTGCTTCGCCGAGCGGACCGCCGCCACCAGCTCCGGGGCCGCGGTCACCCAGCCGACCTTCCACCCGGTGAAGGAGAAGGTCTTGCCCGCGGAACCGATGGTCACGGTCCGCTCCCGCATGCCCGGGAAGCCCGCGATCGGCAGGTGGGTGCCCTCGAAGACCAGATGCTCGTACACCTCGTCGGTGACGACGAGGAGGTCCCGCTCGCAGGCGAGTGCGGCGATCGCCGCCAGCTCCTCGCGGGTCAGGACGGTGCCGGTCGGATTGTGCGGGGTGTTGAGGAGGATCAGCCGGGTGCGGGAGGTGACGGCGGCGCGCAGCTCGTCGAGGTCGAGCCGGTACGTACCGCTGTCCGCGTCCGGGTGCAGGGTGACCGGGACGCGGGTGCCGCCGGCCATGGCGATGCACGCGGCGTAGGAGTCGTAGTACGGCTCCAGGGCGATGACCTCGTCGCCGGGTTCCACCAGGGCGAGCAGGGCGGCAGCGATGGCCTCGGTGGCGCCCGCCGTGACGAGGACCTCGGAGTCGGGGTCGTACGCGAGTCCGTACCTCCGCTGCTGGTGGTCGGCGATCGCGGTGCGCAGTTCCGGGACGCCGGGGCCCGGCGGGTACTGGTTGCCGTGCCCGGCGCGCAGCGCGCGGACCGCGGCCTCCCGGATCTCCTCGGGGCCGTCGGTGTCGGGGAAGCCCTGGCCGAGGTTGATGGAGCCGGTCCGTACGGCCAGCGCCGACATCTCCGCGAAGATCGTCGTGCCGAACTCGGCGAGGCGGCGGTTGAGCAGCGGTCGTCCCTGTGTCATGCCCGCCATCCTGGGCCGAAGCTCTGGAGTTGCTCAAGTCTGCTTTGGCTCCGGAGGGCCGAGGGCATCCCCCACTCACGCGAGAAGCGGTGTGAAGCGGGGGACCTCGCTTCGGGGGACGGAAGGACGTGAGGTCGATGGAGAACTTTCCTGGTGTGCTGATCGGGGTCGTGGTCGTCGGGCTCGTCGTGGTGCTGCTGCTGGCGGCGGCGGCCAACCGGAGGTCGGGGCGGGTGCGCAGCGGGCGGCGCCGCGCGGGCAGGGGCTCGGGCGGTGGCGCGGCCGCCGGCGGCGGCTGGTGGGCCGGCGGCGGCGACGGCGGCGGCGGCTCGTCCTGCGGAAGCGGCGGCCACTCCGGTGGTCACTCGTGCGGCGGGGGCTCCTCGTGCGGCGGCGGTTCTTCGTGCGGCGGCGGGGGCGGATGCGGCGGAGGCAGCTGACACGGGGCAGCTGGTCCGCGTGGTGGAGGTGCTCGGCGGGTGAACTCCCGCCGGGCACCTTTTTGTTGGGCCGTGCGGCGCGTTGGCGGTGAACAGTTGAACCGTCGGGCCCCCGAGGGGATGGAAACCACGTCAAGTTGGGCAAAAACGCTGTGGACGCGGCGTACTTCATGATTCCCTCGGTGGAGAGAACATTCAGCCCTCGGGCCCCAGTTGGACCTGATCGGGCGTTCCCCACCCTCCCACGTGCGTCGTTACGGGGGCGCCCCCTGTCCATGTGTCCATGCGTGTTTTGCGGAGCCGACCCATGCTCACGACCCTCCAGACGTCCTATTCCGATACCCGTGCCGCCGATTTGGCCTGGGCGCTGGGGCGTGAACCGCTCCCAGCCCTGGCCGTGCTCGACCTCGAGCTCGGCGGGGCCCACTTGCAGCTGCGCCTGCTCGGCGCCTCTCACCAGGTGCTCCTCGAAGAGGACGGCGGCACCTGTTCCGAAACGGTCGCCTGCATCCCCGGCGGCTCCACGCCGCTGCCGCTCGGCGTCGCCAAGCGGCTCGGTGACTGGGAGTACGAATTCGCGGCGCGCGTCGAGACGCTCTCCGCGGGCTCCTTCGCCGGGCGCGCGCAGGAGCTCCTCGCGCTGGTGACCGACCATCCGCACGGCCTCGCGGGTACGTTCCCCGGCAGCCCGCACGCCTTCACCGCCATGCTCGCGCAGCGGTCGGAGGGCCAGGTCGGATGGCGCACCTGGCACGCGTACCCGCAGGAGGGGCAGTTGGTGGTGACCCGCACCAGGGTGAGAGTGCGGACGCCGGTGGTTGCGCTCTGAATCGCCTCAACTCGTTTGCGTGCACGGCACTTGCACCCTTGTGGGTGACAAGAAGCGACGGCGTCGTGACGTAGCGTTCGCATCATGATCGACCAGCAGGTGCAGGTGTCGTGGCGAGGCGGTGCGCCGCGTCTTCCCGTGCGACCGCGGACGGGTCGGTTCCTCGTGCTGGCCGCGGTCTTCGTCTGCGCCGCCTGCGGACTGGTCTACGAGCTCGAACTGGTCGCTCTCGCCTCCTACCTGACCGGCGACTCCGTCACCCAGGCATCCGTCGTGCTCTCCGTGATGGTCTTCGCGATGGGGATCGGCTCGCTGCTCGCGAAACGTTTGCGCAGCCATGCCGCCGTGGGTTTCGGGCTGATCGAGGCGGCTCTCGCACTGATCGGCGGCTGCTCGGCACTCGTGCTCTATGCGTCGTTCGCGTGGATGGGGGAGTCACGCTTCGCGCTGGTCGGGTTCTCGCTCGCCATAGGCATCCTGATCGGCGCGGAGATCCCGCTGCTGATGACGCTGATCCAGCGCGTCGACCGGCAGGACGCGGGCGGGGCGGTCGCGGATCTGTTCGCCGCCGACTACGTGGGTGCGCTGGTCGGTGGACTGGCCTTCCCCTTCCTCCTGCTGCCGGCCCTCGGCCAGCTCACCGGTGCGCTGCTCACCGGCACGGTCAACGCGGCGGCGGGCGGGGCGCTGGTGCTGTGGGTGTTCCGGCGGGACCTGACCCGGCGGTCCCGGTGGCTGCTGATCGTCGCCAACGTGACGGTGATCGTCCTGCTGGCCGCCGCCACGGCGCTGGTCGACGACTTCGAGCGGGTGGCACGGCGTGCGGTGTACGGGGACCAGGTGCGGGTCGCCGTACAGACCGACGTGCAGGAGGTCGTCCTCACCGGTGCGGGTCGCAGCTCGCTGGACCTCTTCCTGGACGGGCGGCTGCGGGTCAGCGCCCGCGACGAGTACCGGTACCACGAGGCACTGGTCCATCCGGCGATGAACGGGCGCCATGCCCGGGTGCTGATCCTGGGTGGGGGCGACGGTCTGGCCGCCCGCGAGGTGCTGCGCTACCCGGATGTACGGAGCGTCACGGTCGTCGAGCTCGACCGCGGCGTCACCCGACTGGCCCGTACCGACCCCGCCCTCTCCGCGCTGAACGCGCACGCGTACCGGGATCCGCGGCTGACCGCCGTCACCGCGGACGCGTTCAACTGGCTGCGGGAGGCGTCGCACGGCGGCTACGACGTGGTGATCTCCGACCTGCCGGACCCCGGGATCACGGCGAGCACGAAGCTGTACTCGACGGAGTTCTACGGCCTGGTCACCGACGCCCTCGCGCCCGGCGGACGGCTGGTGGTGCACGCGGGCCCGCCCGTCGTCCGGCCCCGGACGTTCTGGACGGTCGAGGCGTCCATGAGAGCGGCGGGCCTGCGGACCCGCCCGTACCGCATCTTCGGCCGTCCGTCCGGCTTCGCGGCGGGCCCGGACCGCACGACGGATGCTGCGCAGGGCCGCCCCGACTGGGGCTTCGTCCTCGCCCGCCCGGGCGGGCGGCCTCCGGCCCTTCACCTGCCTCCACGTCCGCCGAAACTTCGGTTCCTCTCGGAAGGGGAGCTGGCGCGGGCGGCCCGGTACGCGGAGAGCCGACGGATGCGGGGCCAGGTGCCGTCGACGCTCGTGCATCCGCGGTACTGGGAGGAGCCGTGAGGGCGCGAGGGGCACGCATGGTCCGGGGGATCGGAGGTGTGTCGCTCCGGGGGAGATCCCGTCTCTTCCGGGCGAGGAAGCGCTGACGGGGCGGCCGTGCCTGAGTAGGCTCGGTTTCCATGGAGCATGAGGTGTTCGTTCCGGTTCCGGTCCCGTCCCTGTTGCGGACGCTGGGCGACTCCGCCCGTGTCGCCCGCTGCGTGCCGGGCCTCCAGCAGGATGCCGACGTGTCCGCGGGCCCCCTGGCCGGCCGGCTCAAGGTCCGGATCGGCGGCCACACGATCACGTACCGCGGCACGCTGACACCGACCGCGCTGCCGGACGGGGCAGGGGTTTCCGTCACCGGCGAGGGTGTGGAGGCGCGGGGCACCGGCTCGGCGAAGCTCGGCCTGACGATCCGCCTGACGGAGACGGACGGCGGTACGACGATCGCGTTCACGGGCACGGCGGGCGGCGAGGGCCGCATCGTGGAGCTGGAACCTGAGGCGGCGCTGGCGGCGGCGTGCCGACTGCTGGACCGCTTCACGCAGCAGCTGGTGACCGAGACATTGGCGACGCACGGCGCGGGCGACCGGCCCGAGGGGGCGGCCGGGGAGCCCGAGGCGACTGCGGACGACGTGAGCACCGACCGCGTGCGGCCCGAGGGGGCGGTGTCCGGCGGGGTGCCCGCCGCCTCCGCACCGTCCGACGAGGGACCGTCCGGCGAGGGACCGTCCGGCGAATCGCAGTCCGAGGAGGCAGCCGCCACCGAGGCGCCGTCCGACGGCACGCCCCCTGCCGAGGCACCTTCCGACCGGACACCCCCCGGCACCGGCTCGGTCTTCGAGGCGCCGGTGCCGCCGTCCTCGCTCGACCCCCATGCGGACATGGGGTTCCCCGCCCCCGAGGGGCCGCCCGCCGAGGCCGCGCACGCGCGCAGGACCATGATCGGGCGCAGCGCGGAGGAGGTCGACCACGCGCCGCCGCGCGGCCGGTACGCCCCCGTGCCGTCGCCCGAGTCGACGACAGCCGGCACCACCCTGCGCTGGGTGGCCCCGGCGGCCGCCCTCGCGCTCGCCTCCGCGGTTGTCATCGGCCGGGCGCTGCGGCGGCGGAGGTAGCGGCGCCAGTAGTGTCGTCGTGTGAGCAGTAGCGAGAAGAACGTCCGGCTGTCCGTCGGCGACGCCGAGTTGACCGTGGATCCCGCCAATGGCTGCCGCATCAGCAGCCTCCGGATCGGGGGCACCGAACTGCTGCGGCAGGGGGAGCGGTACGGCTGTTTCCCCATGGTGCCGTGGTGCGGGCGGACCGAGAACGGCCGGTTCCACAACGGCGATGTGCTCCATCAGCTGCCGCTGAACTCCCCGCCGCACGCCATCCACGGCACCGGCCGTGACACCGCCTGGCTCACGGCGAAGGAGGGCGGGACCGACGCCGCGTTCTACTACGACCTGGCCGAGCCGTGGCCGTATCCGGGCCGCGTCACCCAGACCTTCGAACTGGCCGAGGACTCGCTCACGCTCGCGTTCGGCATCGAGACGTACGGGGACTCGTTCCCCGCGCAGGCCGGCTGGCACCCCTGGTTCCTGCGCAACCTCGGAACTGGCGGTGACGACGTGCAGATCGGCTTCGACGCCGCCTGGCAGGAGGAGCGGGGCGAGAACCATCTGCCGACCGGCCGCCGGATCCCGCCGCTGCCCGGCCCGTGGGACGACTGCTTCGGGATGCCCGACGGGGTCGACGTGACGCTCACCTGGCCGCAGCAACTGGAACTGAAGGTGAAGAGCCGGACCGAGTGGGTCGTCGTCTACGACGAGCAGGACGAGGCGGTCTGCGTGGAGCCGCAATCGGGTCCGCCGAACGGACTGAACACCGCGCCGCACTTTGTCACGCCGATCGACCCGCTGGAGATCGTGACGACCTGGAGCTGGCGCAGGCTGTGAGACGGGCGGCCTTAAGCTCGTAGCCATGACTGACGTACGTGCTGAGCTGCTCCAGCAGATCAAGGACAAGGCCGTGGTGCACGGCAAGGTGACCCTCTCCTCGGGTCTTGAGGCCGACTGGTACATCGATCTGCGCCGCATCACGCTGGACGGCGAGGCTGCTCCGATGGTCGGTCAGGTCATGCTGGACGTGACCGCCGAGCTCGACTACGACTGTGTGGGCGGGCTGACGCTGGGCGCCGACCCGGTCGCCACGTCGATGCTGCACGCTGCCGCAGCGCGCGGGGGACGGATGGACGCGTTCGTCGTCCGTAAGGCGCAGAAGGCGCACGGGATGCAGCGCCGGATCGAGGGCACGGACGTGAAGGGCCGCCGCTGCCTGGTGGTCGAGGACACCTCGACGACCGGCGGTTCGCCGCTGACGGCTGTGGAGGCGGTGCGCGAGGCCGGTGGCGAGGTCGTCGCTGTCGCCACGATCGTGGAGCGGGGCGCGGCTCCGGCCATTGCCGAGGCGGGTCTCCCGTACATCCACGCCTACACGGTGTCGGACCTCGACCTGGCCTGACCTGCGTTTTCCTCGAGGGCGGACGGTTTCACGTGAAACCGTCCGCCCTCGTCGTATGCGTCCGGCGGCCCGGCCCGCGCGTTGAAGGAGTCCGCCGGGTGGAGCCGGAGCGAGAGTCTGGGAAGATGGGGGCGACGATGACGTCGCCCCCAGGTCAGGGAACCAGCAACGCACACCCGCACATCCCAAGGAGCGGACAGATGCCCATCGCAACCCCCGAGGTCTACGCCGAGATGCTCGACCGGGCGAAGGCAGGCAAGTTCGCCTACCCGGCCATCAATGTGACGTCGACCCAGACCCTGCACGCTGCACTGCGCGGCTTCGCGGAGGCGGAGAGCGACGGCATCGTCCAGATCTCCACCGGTGGGGCGGAGTTCCTGGGCGGCCAGCACAACAAGGACATGGTCACGGGCGCCGTTGCCCTCGCCGAGTTCGCGCACATCGTCGCCGCCAAGTACGACATCAACGTCGCGCTGCACACCGACCACTGCCCCAAGGACAAGCTGGACGGCTACGTGCGTCCGCTGCTCGACATCTCCGCCGAGCGCGTCGCCAAGGGCCTGAACCCGCTGTTCCAGTCCCACATGTGGGACGGTTCGGCCGAGACCCTCGCCGACAACCTGGCCATCGGCGAGGAGCTGCTGGCCAAGGCCGCCGCCGCCAAGATCATTCTTGAGGTCGAGATCACCCCGACCGGTGGCGAGGAGGACGGTGTCACGCACGAGATCAACGACGAGCTGTACACCACCGTCGACGACGCGCTGCGTACCGCCGAGGCGCTCGGTCTGGGCGAGAAGGGCCGGTACCTGCTGGCCGCGTCCTTCGGCAACGTGCACGGCGTCTACAAGCCGGGCAACGTCGTGCTCCGTCCCGAACTGCTGAAGGACCTCCAGGAGGGCGTCAGCGCCAAGTACGGCAAGGCAGCCGGTAGCCAGCCCTTCGATTTCGTCTTCCACGGTGGCTCCGGCTCCACCGAGCAGGAGATCGCCACCGCGCTGGAGAACGGCGTCGTGAAGATGAACCTCGACACCGACACCCAGTACGCCTTCACCCGCCCGATCGTGGACCACGTGTTCCGCAACTACGACGGTGTGCTGAAGGTCGACGGCGAGGTCGGCAACAAGAAGGTCTACGACCCGCGCAGCTGGGGCAAGTCCGCCGAGGCGGGCATGGCCAAGCGTGTCACGGAGGCCTGCGCCAACCTGCGGTCCACCGGCACGAAGCTGAAGTAGCAGTAGGTACGAACGGCGGCCGTGGGCCCGGTACTCCCTGGGGGTGCCGGGCCCACGGCACGTCCGCGAACGAGCAGAAGGAGCACTGGTGCAGGCGAGCGCACGCTATGACTTCGACACCGTCGTCGACCGCAGGGGCACCTGGAGTGTCCAGTGGGACGGAGTCGCCGACCGGTTCGGGGTCGACGGGCTCCTCCCGTTCACCATTTCCGACATGGACTTCGAGACCGCCCCGGAGGTGCTGACCGCGCTGCGGACCCGCCTCGACCACGGCGTCCTCGGCTACACCAGCTGGCAGCACGACGACTTCCGGTCGGCGATAGCGCACTGGTACGGGACCCGGTACGGCACCGAGCTGGACACCGGCCGACTGGTCTACGCCCCGTCGGTGCTCAGCCAGCTCTCGCAGCTCCTCCAGATGTGGACGGCGCAGGGCGACGGCGTCGTCGTCCACACCCCCACGTACGACGGCTTCCGCAAGGCGATCACCGGTCTCGGCCGGGAGCTGCGAGGCGTGCCGGTGGGCGACACGGAGGCGCTGGAGCGGGAGCTGGCGCGTCCCGACGCGAAGGTGCTGGTGCTGTGCTCGCCCCACAACCCGACCGGCCGGGTGTGGACGGAGCCGGAGCTCGTCGAGACGGCGGCGCTGGCGGCGCGCCACGGGGTCGCGGTGATCAGCGACGAGATCCACGCGGACTTCGTGCACGAGGGCCATCGGCATGTGCCGTGGGCGCGCGTGGCAGGTGCGGACGGGGGTCGCTGGGCGGTGATCTCGTCCGCCTCGAAGTCCTTCAACTTCCCGGCGCTGACCGGCTCGTACGGCATCATCGGCGACCCGGCGGACCGGACGGAGTTCCTGCGGCGCATGGAGACGGCCGAGGGGCTCGCCTCCCCGGCGGTCCTGTCGCTGACCGCCCACATAGCCGCGTACCGGGAGGGCGGGGAGTGGCTGGACGCGGTCCGGGCGTACGTCTCCGACAACCTGGCACTGGTCGCGGAACGCCTGAACACGGCCTTTCCCGAGCTGTCCTGGGAACCGCCGCAGGCCGGCTACCTGGCGTGGATCGACCTGCGCCCGCTGGGTGTGGACGACGAGGCGCTGCAGCGGGTGCTGATCGAACGCGAGAAGGTCGCGATCATGCCGGGGGCGGTGTACGGGGCGGAGGGCTTCCTGCGTCTGAACGTCGGATGCCCGCGCAGCAAGGTGGAGGCCGGCGTCGAGGCGCTGATCCGGGCGCTGGGGGCGGTGCGGGCGTCGAGGGGCTGATCCGGGCGCTGGGGGCGGTGCGGGCGTCGAGGGGCTGATCCGGGAGCGGCAGGTGCCCGTGCCGGACTGGCCGCCTCCCGCCGGACCGGGGATGCTGCTCGCATGGTCGAGACAGCCGCCGGTCAGATCCGTGCCGCCTCCGCACCCGGGCGTTGGGTCGTTCTGACCACCGTCCTCGGGTCCGCCATGGCCATGCTCGACTCCACCGTGGTCAACGTCGCACTGCCCCGTATCGGCAAGGACCTCGGCACCGATCTGGCCGCTCTCCAGTGGACCGTCAACGCCTACATGCTGACCCTTGCCGGGCTGATCCTGCTCGGTGGGGCGCTCGGGGACCGGTACGGGCGGCGGCGGGTGTTCGTCGTGGGGGTGGTGTGGTTCGCCACCGCCTCGCTGCTGTGCGGCGTCGCGCCGAATGCCGGCGTGCTGATTGGGGCCCGGGCCCTTCAGGGGGTGGGCGGGGCACTCCTCACGCCCGGGTCGCTGGCGTTGATCCAGGCCAGTTTTCACCCGGACGACCGGGCCCGCGCGGTCGGGCTGTGGTCCGGCTTCGGTGGGGTGGGGGCCGCGATCGGGCCGTTCGTCGGGGGGTGGCTCGTCGACGGGCCGGGGTGGCGGTGGGTGTTTCTGATCAATGTGCCGGTCGCCGTGATCTGTGTGCCGGTCGCGCTGCGGCACGTACCGGAGTCGCGGGACCCGCACGCGCACGGGCGCTTCGACGTTCTGGGGGCCGTGCTCGGCGCGCTGGCTCTGGCTCTCGTGACGTACGCGTTGATCGAGGCTCCCGGGCAGGGGGCGTCCGCTGCGGTGATCGGGTCCGCCGTGGGCGGAGTGCTGCTCGGGGTGGCGTTCGTGCAGGTGGAGCGGCGGCGGGCGAACCCCATGCTGCCGCCGTCGGTGTTCGAGTCCCGTCTGTTCACCGCCGTCAATGTCGTCACACTCTGCGTGTACGCGGCGCTCGGCGGTTATTTCTTCCTCTCCGCCATTCAGCTCCAGGTCGTGGCCGGGTACTCCGCGCTCGGGGCCGGGACCGCCCTCCTTCCGAGCACGGTGCTGATGCTGCTCTTCTCCGCCTCGTCGGGTGAGCTGGCGCAGCGCATCGGCCCCCGTATCCCGCTCACCGTCGGGCCGCTGCTGGCCGCCGCCGGGATGCTGCTCATGCTGCGGGTGGGGCCCGGCGACGCGTCCGTCTCCGCGTACGTCCAGCACGTGCTGCCCGCCGTCGCCGTGCTCGGCCTCGGCCTGGTCACCCTGGTGGCGCCTCTCACCGCGACCGTCCTCGCCTCCGTCGACACCGCGCGCGCCGGGCTGGCCAGCGGGATCAACAACGCCGCCGCCCGCGCCGCCGGCCTGCTCGCCGTGGCCGCGCTGCCGCTGCTCGCCGGGATGGGGCCCGAGGCGTACCGCGACGCCGGTGAGTTCGCCGCGACCTTCCGGCGGGCCATGCCGATGTGCGCCGGGCTGATGGTGCTGGGCTCGGCGATCGCCTGGGCGACCGTACGGACACCGCCCGCGGCCCGGAAGGGCAGGGCGCGTCCGGAATGCACCGTGCACTGCGGTGTCGCGGCACCTCCCCTGGAGCCCGCGCGGGACGAGGACGGGGAGCCGGGCCGCGCCTGACCGCTCGGGGCGCCCGGCTACCCCCGACGCGCATGTGCCAGGCACACTTGAACCCATGTCCATCCACGAGAACCTGCTCGGGGGGCCTCCCCCGACTCACCTGCCCGACGACCCGGAGCCGCGCGAGCTGCTCGCGAACGGCACGGCCCCCGCCGATGTCGCCGCGAAGTACCCGACCTCCTCCCTGGCCTGGGCGCAGCTCGCCGACGAGGCGTTCGAGGGCGGCCGCGTCATCGAGTCGTACGCCTATGCCCGCACCGGCTACCACCGCGGCCTCGACGCGCTCCGCAGGGCCGGCTGGAAGGGCCACGGGCCCGTACCGTTCGAGCACGAGCCGAACCGTGGTTTCCTGCGTGCCCTGCACGCCCTGGCTCGCGCCGCGCAGTCGATCGGTGAGCAGGAGGAGTACGAGCGCTGCTCGACGTTCCTCCGCGACTCGTCGCCGACCGCCGCCGAGATCCTGGGATAGCGGGCGCATACGCCCTGTTCACGGCCCCGCAGACGTATTCGCTGTCTGCGGGGCCTGCGCCTTTCGTGGGGCTCCGCTTAGGATGCGGACAGGGGACCGGAGCTCCATCACCTCATGGAAGGGGCGGACCGCTACCCGGAAGCTCGTGTCGAGGAGACAGCAATGTCGACGATCCACCCCGACCCCGAAGCCACCGGTGCGGACACCCCGTACCTGGACTTCGCGGGAACGACTCCGTACGAGGACTATGTCCAGGCGGATGTCCTGACCCACCTCCAGCACCTCCGCTCCGACGATCCGGGCGAGATGGTCTTCCTGGTCACCACTCAGGTCATGGAGCTGTGGTTCACGGTCATCGTCCATGAGTGGGAGACCGCGGCGCTCGCCCTCCGCGAGGACCGGCTGCCCGTCGCACGCGATGCGCTGAAGCGGTCGGTGCGGGAACTCGAGGCGCTCAACGCGTCCTGGACGCCCCTCGCCCAGCTCACCCCCGCCCAGTTCAACTCCTACCGTGGCGCACTCGGCGAGGGCTCCGGCTTCCAGTCGGCGATGTACCGGCGGATGGAGTTCCTGCTCGGCGACAAGTCCGCGTCCATGCTCGTACCGCACCGGGGTGCACCCCGCGTCCATGCCGAACTGGAGAAGGCGCTCGCCGAACCGGGTCTGTACGACGAGGTGCTCGCCCTGCTCGCCCGGCGCGGGCACGCCGTACCGCAGGCCGTGCTCGGCCGGGACCTGAGGCAGAAGTACGAGCCGTCCCCCGAGGTCGAGGCCGTCTGGGCGGAGATCTACGCGGATCCCGAGCGGCACGACGATCTCGTCCGGCTCGGCGAGGCGCTCACCGACGTCGGTGAGCTGGTGTGGCGCTGGCGCAACGACCACCTCGTCGCCACCCGGCGCGCGATGGGCTCGAAGACCGGCACCGGTGGCTCCGCCGGGGTCGCGTGGCTGGAGAAACGTGCCACGAAGAACGTGTTCCCGGAGCTGTGGACGGCGCGCAGCCATGTCTGAGACCTTCGCCGCGCGGGCCGCGGCACTCGACGCCGCCGACGAACTCGCCGATCTGCGGAAGCTGTTCACCCTCGACGACACCGTGTATCTCGACGGCAACTCGCTGGGGGCGCTGCCCCGGCACGTACCCGCCCGGATGCAGGAGGTCCTCACCCGTGAGTGGGGTGAGCTGCGCATCCGGTCCTGGGACGAGAGCGGCTGGTGGACCGCGCCCGAGCGGATCGGCGACCGGATCGCCCCGCTCGTCGGGGCCGCAGCCGGGCAGATCGTGGTGGGCGATTCGACGAGCGTGAACGTCTTCAAGGCCGTCGTCGCCGCGAGCAGGCTGGCGCCCGAGGGACGCGACGAGATCCTGGTCGACGCGACGACGTTTCCCACGGACGGCTACATCGCCGAGTCCGCCGCCCGGATGACCGGGCACACTCTCGTCCCCGTCGCCCCGGCGGACGTGCCGGGTGCGGTCGGCCCCCGTACCGCGGTCGTCCTGCTCAACCACGTCGACTTCCGCACCGGCCGGCTGCACGACCTGCCCGGTCTCACCGCCGCCGTGCACGCGGCGGGCGGGCTCGCGGTCTGGGACCTGTGCCACAGCGCGGGCGCGCTGCCGGTCGGGCTCGACGCCCACGGGGTGGACCTGGCGGTCGGCTGCACGTACAAGTACCTCAACGGCGGGCCCGGTTCGCCCGCCTATCTGTACGTCGCCGAGCGGCACCAGGCGGCCTTCGACTCGCCGCTTCCGGGGTGGACCTCGCATGCCGACCCGTTCGCGATGGCGCCGGGCTACGCTCCGGCGGACGGTTCCGTCCGCGGCCGGGTCGGAACCCCCGACATCCTGTCCATGCTGGCGCTCGAAGCGGCGCTGGACGTGTGGGACGGGGTGCCGGTCGAGGCGGTACGGGCCAAGTCGCTGGCGCTGACCGACTTCTTCCTGGAGTGCGTCGGGGCGTATGTGCCGGAGGGCGTGGTCGTCTCGGTCACCCCGGGGACGCACGGGGAGCGCGGCAGCCAGGTGTCGTTGCGGTGTGTGGACGCGGCGGTCGCCGAGCCGGCGATGCGTGCGCTCATCGCCCGGGGCGTGGTCGGGGATCTGCGGCGGCCGGATGTGCTGCGCTTCGGGTTCACGCCGTTGTACGTGGGGTTCGCGGATGTGGAGCGGGCTGCGCGGGTGCTGGGTGAGGTGGTGAGCGGGCCGCTCGGCGGGGTGTGACGCCTGCCGCGTCCCCACGGTCAATCCCCGTGGGGGCGCGGTGCCCTGTGCTGATACCGTCCCCGCTGGTCAGGCCAGTTGGGCACCTCTGTCGGATGGTTGGAGCAGCATGTCGGATTCCGCCGCGCGTGATCGGGACGCAGTCGAGACCGAGTCGGCGTTCTCGCATCCGGCTGTCGCCCCCGACGCCACCGCCGCCTACGGCACCCACCCCGACCAGGTGATCGACTTCTACGCCCCGCGCGACGGGCGGGCCGGGGCGCCCGTCGTGGTCGTCCTGCACGGCGGTGCGTGGCGGGCGCCGTACGACCGGCAGCATGTGTCGCCGCTCGCGGACTTCCTGGCCCGGCGCGGGTTCGCCGTCGCCAATGTCGAGTACCGGCGCGGCAGCGAGATCCCGCAGCAGCGCGGTTCCGGTGCGGTGGCGGGCCGTTGGCCCGAGACCTTCGACGACGTCGCCGCGGCGATGGACGCGCTGCCCGCACTGCTCGCCCGCGAACTGCCGGAGGCCGATGCGCGGCGGCTCGTCGTCACCGGTCATTCCGCGGGCGGTCACCTGGCGCTGTGGGCAGCGGCCCGGCACGTCCTCCCGGAAGGGTCGCCGTGGCGGCTTCCCGCGGCGCCTCCGCTGCGCGGCGTTGTCGCCCTGGCGCCGATCGCCGACTTCGCCACGGCGGTGGAGCTGGATGTCTGCTCCGGCGCGGTGGGTCAACTGCTCGGCAGGGAAGAGGACTTCGCGGCCAGGAGCCCGTACGCCGACCCGGCTGCGCTGCTGCCGACGGGAATCGCCACGGTGTTGGTGCAGGGACGCACTGATCTCACGGTGCCGCAGGCGGTCGCGGAGGCGTTCGTCGACGCGGCGGCGAAGGCCGGGGAGACGGTGGGGCTGACGCTGCTGGAGGAGGTCGGGCACTTTCCGTTGATCGATCCGGCGGCGGATGCGTGTGCGGTGGTGGCGGAGGAGATTGCGCAGCTGGCGTGGTGACAGGCGGTCCCGGGGCCGTCCGGTGGCGGTGCTCCCGGCCGCGACCGGTCCGCCCGGTTGGGTCCGAGTAGTCCTTGCGACGGATGCCGCAGGATCCACATCACTGCTGACGACGTCGCGCGCCGCGCCACCTACCGTGAGAGCGTGACCACCAAGACCAGAAGTCCCGAGTTCCGGCTGGCCGCAGGGGCGATAGGCGGCCTGCGGCAGGACCTCTTCCATGATGCGTTCGCCTACCGTCCGCTGGCGCCGATGCGGACCGGCCGGGCGCTGACCCGGCTGGTGCCCGAGCGGATGCGCGAGCGGGCCGGCTGGGCGCCGCACGCGCTGGTCGGGCTGGCCGCGCTGATCACGGTCCTCGTCGGCCTCACCGTGGCGGACGGCTCCGGGGCCTGGTCCGGGATCGAAATCATCGTGATCGGGCTGCTCCCGGCGGTACCCGTCGTGATGACCCTGGTCCGGCCGGTCGGCGCGTTCTGGATGTCGATGGGGCTCACCCCGGTGGCAGCCGTCATCGGCGCCAATGACTGGCCGTGGGCGCCGAGCATGTTCCTCGCTCATCTGGTGGTGCTCGTCGTGGTCGCCGCCCGGACCCGGCCCCGTACCGCAGCCTGGATGTGGGTCCTGACCGTGCTGCTCGGCATCTTCATGGAGAGCTTCGGCTGGCACTACTCCACGACCACCGCGCCCATGGCCGTGACCTCCGCGTTCGCGCTGCTCGTGGTGACCGTCGTGCAGACCCGCCGGGAGGCGGAGCGTGAGGTGACCGTGCAGCGCACCGTCACCGCCGTGGAACGCGACCGGCGCACGCTGCTGGAGGAGCGCACCACCATCGCCCGTGAGCTGCACGACGTGGTCGCCCACCACATGTCGGTCGTCGCGATCCAGGCCGAGGCGGCGCCGTACCGGGTGGAGAACCCACCCCCCGAGCTGGAGCAGGCCTTCGTCACCATCCGGGAGAACGCCGTCGCCGCCCTCACCGAACTGCGCCGGGTGCTCGGCGTCGTACGGGCCGAGGACTACCGGGCGCCGGACGCACCGCAGCCCACCCTCGCGGCACTCGACGGACTGCTCGCCAACGTGGCCGACGCCGGACTTGTGGCCGAGAAGACGATCACCGGCGCGGTACGTGAACTGCCGCAGGGCGTCGAGCTGTCGGCGTACCGGATCATCCAGGAAGCCCTCAGCAACACGCTGCGGCACGCCCCGGGCGCCACCGCCAAGGTCGAGATCGGCTACGTGCTGGGCGGGCTGGGGCTGAGGGTCGTCAACGGGCCGCCGACCGGTCCGGTGAAACCGTCGCAGGGTGCCGGGCACGGGATCACGGGGATGCGGGAACGGGTCGCGATGCTGAACGGCGAGATGACCGCCGAGCCGGCCGCGGACGGCGGTTACGAGATCACCGCGTTCATCCCCGTACCCCTGGCCCAGGAACCGACGCAGAGCGAGACCTCATGAACGACATCCGTGTCCTGATCGTCGACGACCAGATGATGGTCCGCGAGGGCTTCTCGGTGCTCCTGGGTGCGATGCCGGGCATCGAGGTCGTCGGTGAGGCGGTCGACGGCCGGCAGGCCATCGCCCAGGCGGCGGCGCTCCGGCCCGACGTGGTCCTGATGGACATCCGGATGCCGGAGCTGGGGGGCATCGAGGCGACCCGCGAGATCGTCGCCAACGACGCGGCCGCCAAGGTGCTGGTGCTGACGACGTTCGACCTCGACGAGTACGTGTACCAGGCGCTGCGTGCCGGGGCGTCCGGGTTCCTGCTGAAGGACGCCTCCGCGCGTCAACTCGCCGATGGTGTGCGAGTGGTGGCGGCCGGGGAAGCGCTGCTGGCGCCGACCGTCACCAAGCGGCTGATCACCGAGTTCTCGCGGCTCGCCGGAGCCCCGAGGCCGCCCGCGCTGGCTCAGATCGGCGATCTGACGGAGCGCGAGACGGAGGTGCTCGTCCTCATCGCGCAGGGGTTGTCGAACGCGGAGATCGCCTCGCATCTGGTGGTCGCCGAGTCCACCATCAAGACGCATGTGAGCCGGATCCTGGTGAAGCTCGGGCTGCGGGACCGCACGCAGGCCGCGGTGTTCGCGTACGAGGCCCGCCTGGTCACCCCCTCCTGACCTCCTGCTTCCCTTGAGGGCCGCCCGTGACTAAACCGGCGGGTCCGGTTAGCGTCGCTTTATGCACCCGTCTCCGCAGCCCGCCGCCACCGCTACGTTCGACCCCTGGTCACCGGCGTTCGTCGCCGACCCGTACCCCGCGTACACCGCGCTGCGGGCCGCCGGCCGGGTGCACCGGTTCGAGCCCACGAACCAGTGGCTCGTTCCGCACTACGCCGATGTGTCCGCGCTGCTGCGGGACCGGCGCCTGGGCCGGACGTATCTGCACCGCTTCACGCACGAGGAGTTCGGCCGTACGCCCCCGCCCGCTGCGCACGAGCCCTTCACCACCCTCAACGGGCAGGGAATTCTCGACCTGGAGGCCCCCGACCACACCCGGATCCGGCGCCTGGTCTCGAAGGCGTTCACGCCGCGGACGGTCGAGCAGCTCGTCCCGACGGTGCAGCGGCTCGCCGCCGAGCTGGTCGACGGCTTTGTGGGGGCGGGCGGCGGCGACCTGCTCGCCGCGGTCGCCGAACCGCTGCCCGTCGCCGTCATCGCCGAGATGCTCGGCATCCCCGAGTCCGACCGCGGGCTGCTGCGGCCCTGGTCGGCGGCGATCTGCGGAATGTTCGAACTGAACCCGTCCGAGGAGACCGCGAGCGCCGCCGTCCGTGCCTCGGTGGACTTCTCCGCGTATCTGCGGGAGCTGATCGCGGAGCGCCGCAGGAACCCCGGCACGGATCTGATCTCCGCGCTCATCGCCGCGCACGACGAAGGGGAGCGGCTCAGCGAGCAGGAGATGATCTCCACGTGTGTGCTGCTGCTGAACGCGGGCCACGAGGCGACGGTCAACACCACCGTGAACGGCTGGTGGACGCTGCTGCGCCATCCCGAGCAGTTGGCGGCCCTCCGCGCCGACCACGGGCTGCTGCCCACGGCCGTGGAGGAGTTGATGCGGTACGACACTCCGTTGCAGATGTTCGAGCGCTGGGTCCTCGACGACATCGAGATCGACGGCACGGTCATTCCGCGTGGCTCCGAGGTGGCCCTGCTCTTCGGTTCCGCCAACCGCGACCCGGCGCGCTTCGCGGACCCGGACACGCTGGACCTGTCCCGGCGGGAGAACCCGCACATCACCTTCGGCGCGGGTATCCACTTCTGCCTGGGCGCCCCACTCGCTCGGGTCGAACTCGCCGCGTCCTTCGGTGAGTTGTTGCGCCGGGCGCCCCGGATGCGAGTGGCGTCCGAGCCGGAGTGGAACCCGGGCTATGTGATCAGGGGCCTGAAGGAGTTGCGCGTGGAGCTGTGACCGGAAGCGTTCCTCCCGGCACCCCGGCACCCCGGCACCCCGGTCCGCAGGGCGGTGGCGGTCCGGTGGTGTCCTCGGTCTCCTCCATGGCCCGAGGGTGTGGGGACCTCCTCGACGGGCTTGAACATCAAGGCCGTCCGGCGATCGAGGACAGGAACGGTCACCCGCTCACCCCTGCACGTCCCGCCGCCGGAGTGCTCCCAGTCCCGCCGCCACCAGGACCACCGCGCCCGCCGTGAGCCACAGCGCCGGCGGCCACTGCATCTCCGTGCCCGGCAGCTTCGGCAGGTGGCTGAACGGTGACAGGTTCATCACCGGCTGCGGCATGTTCACCGCCGGCCCGATCCACCCCAGGGCCAGGCAGATCCCGACGACTCCCCACGAGGCCACTGCCGCCTTCGGGAGCGCGCCGTACAGCAGGACGGTGAGGCCTCCGAGCAGCCAGACGGCGGGCAGCTGCGCCAGCGATGCGCCCAGTACGGCCGGCAGTTCGTGGCCGTAGCCGGCGGCCAGGCCGAGGCCTCCGACCGCCATGATCAGTGCCGCTCCGCCGAAGGCGATGACCAGGTGCCCGGCCGCCCAGCCGATCCGGCTCACCCCGCCGGCCAGCACGGGTTCGGCGCGCCCCGCGGTTTCCTCGCCGTGCAGCCGCAGCACCGACGCGACGATGTACAGCGCGGCCACCATCCCCAGCATCCCGACCATCGCGGCGAGGAACGCGTCGGTCAGACCGGCCTGTCCGCCCATCCGTTCGAAGATCTCCTTCGTCTTCTCGTTGGCGCCGACGAGGTCCGCCGCGCCGCCGGTGAGCCCGCCGAAGACGGCGCCGACCGCGGCGAACGACAGCGTCCACCCGATCAGAGCACCGCGCTGCAGCCGAAGTGCCAGCCCGAACGCCGTGGAGATCCGCCCTGTCGCGGGTCCGGGACGCGTCGGCAGGAAGCTCATGCCGACATCACGCCGCCCGGCCAGGGCATACGCGAGCCCGCCCTGGATCAGCACCGCGGCCCCGATGACCAGCAGCACCCACCACCGTTCGTCTGCGTAGGCCCGGACGTTCTCCGCCCAGCCGATCGGCGAGAGCCAGTTCAGTACGGACGAGGCGTCATCCGTCGACGAGTCGCCCGCCGCCTTCAGGACGAACGCGGCGCCGATCACCGCCGCCGTCAGCCCCTTCGCGAGCCGTGCGCTCTCCGTGAGCTGGGCGGCGATCGCTGCGGTGCAGGCGAACAGCGCCCCGATTCCGGCGACTGTCAGGGCGAGCGCCACCGCCCCGGCACCGCCGGCCCCGGACCCGGCCATCCCGGCGACGATCATCAGGGCGAGCGCGGCATCGGCGATCAGTGCGGCGAGGAGGGCGGAGGTCAGCGGGGCGCGGCGCCCCACCATGGCCGCGGAGAGCATTTCCTGGCGGCCGGTCTCCTCCTCCTCGCGGGTGTGCCTGATGACGATGATCAGGCTCATCACGGCTGCCATCGCGGCGCCGAAGCCGACCATGCGCCAGGTGACGAGACCGCCGACGGAGTCGTTGAAGACGGGTCCGTACACCGCGCGCAGCGAACTGTTGCCGTTCATCGAGGCGGCGAGTTCGGCGCGCTGGGCCGCGGTGTCGTACAGCGAGGAGAAGGACTTCCCGACGGAGGAGAACGACCCGCCGAGCACGATCACCCAGATCGGCATCATGATCCGGTCGCGTCGCAGTGCGAGCCTGAGCAGGGTTCCGGTGCCGGTGAGCTGCCCGCCCCGGGCGGAGCGTCCGGCACGGGTCGCGGACACGGTCGCGGCGGTCATCGCGCCGTCACCTCCGCGCGTTCGTCGGTGTCCGCGGCGTAGTGCCGCAGGAAGAGTTCCTCCAGCGTGGGCGGGGTGCTGGTCAGCGACCGCACACCGGACGCGGTGAGCGACCTGAGGACGGCGTCGAGCTTGTCCGTGTCGACCTGGAGCGTGACCCGCAGGCCCTGGATGTCGATGTCGTGCACGCCGGGCAGGTGCGCGAGCCCGTTGGGCGCCCCGGCCAGTTCGGCGGTGATGCTCGTACGGGTCAGATGCCGCATGTCCGCCAGCGAGCCGCTCTCCACCGTGCGCCCCTGCCGGATGATGCTCACCCGGTCGCAGAGCGCCTCGACCTCGCTGAGGATGTGGCTGGAGAGCAGGATCGTCCGTCCGCGCTCGCGCTCCTCGGCGACGCAGCTCTGGAAGACCTCCTCCATGAGCGGGTCGAGCCCGCTGGTCGGCTCGTCGAGAATCAGCAGATCCACGTCGGAGGCGAACGCGGCGACGAGGGCGACCTTCTGCCGGTTGCCCTTGGAGTACGTACGCCCCTTCTTGGTGGGGTCGAGTTCGTACCGCTCGATGAGGTCGGCACGGCGGGCCGGGTCGAGGCCTCCGCGCAGCCGGCCGTACAGGTCGATCACCTCGCCGCCGGAGAGGTTGCGCCACAGAGTGACGTCACCGGGGACGTATGCCACCCGCCGGTGCAGCTCGACCGCGTCGTTCCAGGGGTCCCGGCCGAGCAACTGGGCAGCGCCGGAGTCGGCCCGCAGCAGGCCCAGCAGGACCCGGATGGTGGTGGACTTCCCGGAACCGTTGGGCCCGAGAAAGCCGTGAACCTCACCGGTCTCGACCGTGAGGTCGAGGCCGTCCAGCGCGTGTGTCCGCCCGAACGACTTGTGCAGTCCGGCCACGGTGATTGCCGTCGTCATGTTTCTGAACGTACGCTACGTTCACAAACTTGTGAAGTTAAGGAAGCGTATAAAGTCGGGGGTGTGGCCCGGGGCCGGGAACCCGCAGGAAATTCAGGGGAGACGATGGGGCGATGAGCAGCGAAACCGGCGCGGACCGGCGTGAGCGCGAGCCGGAGCACGCGCGCGACGAGGAGGCCGTGTCGCGGTTCGTGGAGCGCTTCGCGGCCGAGATGACCGAGGCGGGCATGCAGCGGATGGCGTCCCGCGTCTTCGCGGCGCTGCTCGCGGACGACGACGGCTCCATGACCTCGGCGGAGCTCAGCGAGCAGCTTCGGATCAGCCCGGCCGCGGTCTCCGGCGCGATCAACTACCTCACGCAGGTCAGCATGGTCGGCCGCGAACGCGACCCGGGCTCGCGCAGGGACCGCTACCGCCTGCACAACGAGATCTGGTACGCCACCTTCGCCGGCCGTGACCGGGTCCTGACCCGCTGGGAGCACACCCTCAAGGAGGGCGCACAGACCCTCGGCCCGGACACACCTGCCGGTACGCGGCTCGCGGAGACCGCGGAGTTCTTCGAGTTCCTGCAGACGGAACTGGTCGGCATGATGGACCGCTGGCGCGACTACCGGAAGAAGTTCGACCTCCCGGAGGGGAAGAGCTAGTGCCGTGAGGGGCACTGGGCAAAGCGGAAGAGCCCGGCGGGAGGCCCGGGACACCGGGCCCTGGGCCTCGGCCCGGAACGGCTCAGGTCAGCGGGTGCGACGTCCGGCCGGACGCCGCGTCGATCTCGTCGTGCGCCTTGGTCAGCAGGTTCATGGCGAGTTCGTTCAGTGCTCTGGCACCCGCGATCTCCTCGCCGACCCTCGGCTGCTGGGAGTCGGAGGGGTGGCGGCTGGCGTATCCGTGCGCACGTACCTCGTTCCCGTCGGGAAGCCGTACGAGGGCGGCGGCACGGGTGCGGTGGTTGTCTTCCTCGAATTCCAGCTCGATGTGCCATCCGACAGCGGTTTTCATCATGGCGAACACCTCCAGGACCTGCTATCAGGGTGCGCCTCTTTCCGCGCCCGCGCTCGGTATGTCAGGGGCCGGTCGCGCGCAGGTCGCGGCAGGTGCGACAGGCCCCCTGAACCCTCACGTGCGCGCCCCCGGCGCGGGGATCATCCACTCTCCGCCGCCACCGGCAGCATCAGCCCCCACGCACCCGCCCGCACCGTCCACGTCCTCGTCCGGACCGGGCCGCCGACCTGTATGTCCGCCCGGTAGCGGAAGTCGGCGCCGGAGACCGTGACCGCCTTCGCCTCCGCGGTCACCGGTTCGCCGGTCGTCGTCCGGACCACCACGTCCGCCAGGCCCCTGTCACCGCCCTGCGCGCTCATCGTCACCGATTCGACCGGGCGGTCCAGATCGTTCAGCAGCACCCCGTCCACCTCGACCCGCAGCCGATGGGTGCGGGGCGGGACGGGCGGGGCCGGCGACGGGGCGGGGCGGACCAGGGTCCGTACGAGGGAGCGGCAGGTGTCCCAGACCGCCGTGACACCCGTGTGCGCCGCCGTCGTGCCCGGTGCCGCGGACAGGGCGGGGATGCGCAGGGCGCCCAGGACGACCCCGTCGCTGTCGTCGACCAGCAGGTCGAGCCGGCGCACCGCCCCGTCCAGTGCCGCGCGCGCCGCGGCCACCGCGCCGAGGGGCACGCCGAGCGAATGCGCGAGTTCCAGCGCGGCCGCGGCACCCACCGGGACCAGTGAGAGCACCGCACCGGCCAGCTCCCGCTCCCGGTGCAGGAGGGTCACGGCGCGCAGCAGCGACCGGTCGTCGCCGACGACCACCGGCCGCCTGCCGCCCCGGCGGGACAAGGCCCGCGCGAACTCCTCCGGACTGTCCGGGAGGCAGATCTTGGCGTGCGAACCGGCGCTCAGCACGTCCTTCGCGATCCGGACGGACTCGCCGTCGGTCCGGCGGGCGACCGGGTCGATGACCACCAGCAATTGGTCCGTACCGTTGCCGGGGGGCTGGGCAGCCGACACCTCGGTCCTTCCTCGGGTAGCATCTTGGTGCAAGAGCCCCTTGCGCTATTGCGCCAGGGGCTTCGTCTATTCCGGGGCACCCGGTTCGACGGTTCAGGCTTCGTCGTACATCGTCGTACGGCATGTACGGCGTTTTCGTACGCCCCCTGACCTTGGACATGCCCCGCCCGGAAGGGGTGTACGCCTGTGCCCGCACTTGTGCTGCTCGGTGCTCAGTGGGGTGACGAGGGCAAGGGAAAGGCCACCGACCTCCTCGGTGGATCCGTGGACTATGTGGTGCGTTACCAAGGCGGCAACAATGCCGGCCACACGGTGGTCGTCGGCGACCAGAAGTACGCACTTCATCTCCTCCCCTCCGGAATCCTTTCGCCGGGGTGCACCCCGGTCATCGGTAACGGTGTCGTCGTCGACCCGGCGGTCCTGCTCTCCGAGCTGAGTGGGCTCAACGAGCGCGGCGTGGACACGTCCAAGCTGCTGATCAGCGGCAACGCTCATTTGATCACTCCGTACAACGTCACCATCGACAAGGTGACGGAACGGTTCCTCGGGAAGCGGAAGATCGGCACGACCGGCCGCGGTATCGGCCCGACGTACGCCGACAAGATCAACCGTGTGGGCATCCGCGTTCAGGACCTGTACGACGAGTCGATCCTGGAGCAGAAGGTCGAGGCGGCCCTGGAGCAGAAGAACCAGCTCCTCGCCAAGGTCTTCAACCGCCGCGCCATCGAGTCCGGCAAGATCGTCGAGGAGATGCTCCAGTACGCGGAGCAGATCAAGCCGTACGTCGCGGACACGACGCTGATCCTCAACGACGCCATCGACGCGGGCAAGGTCGTCCTCTTCGAGGGCGGTCAGGGCACACTGCTCGACGTCGACCACGGCACGTACCCCTTCGTCACCTCGTCGAACCCGACCGCGGGTGGCGCCTGCACCGGTTCCGGCGTGGGCCCGACGAAGATCAGCCGGGTCATCGGCATCCTCAAGGCGTACACCACGCGCGTCGGCGCCGGTCCGTTCCCGACGGAACTGCTCGACGAGGACGGCGAGGCGCTGCGCCGGATCGGTGGCGAGCGCGGTGTCACCACCGGCCGCGACCGCCGCTGCGGCTGGTTCGACGCGGTGATCGCACGGTACGCGACCCGGGTCAACGGTCTCACCGACTTCTTCCTCACCAAGCTGGACGTGCTGACCGGCTGGGAGCAGATCCCGGTGTGTGTCGCGTACGAGATCGACGGCAAGCGCGTCGACGAGCTCCCGTACAGCCAGACCGACTTCCACCACGCGAAGCCGGTCTACGAGATGCTGCCGGGCTGGTCCGAGGACATCACGAAGGCCAAGACCTTCGCCGACCTGCCGAAGAACGCGCAGGCGTACGTGAAGGCGCTGGAGGACATGTCCGGCGCCCCGATCTCCGCGATCGGTGTCGGCCCCGGCCGGACCGAGACCATCGAGGTCAACTCCTTCCTGTAGGACGGACACGACGCGGAGGGGCCGGGACGCCTGCGTCC